>CALQNE010000016.1 GCA_943331855.1 Bordetella parapertussis | reverse complement strand
TTGGGTAAAGACCACACTCTTTATGCGCTGATTGACGGTCACGTCAAATTTTCGGTTCAAGGCAAGCTCAACAAGTCAACGGTTTCGATCGTTTCGGCTGAGTAAGCTGCTTTTTAGTTCTAAAAGCCCTGTCGCAAGCGGCAGGGCTTTTTCTTTTCACGGTACCATTGCCCTATGAAATTCGTCGACGAAGCCACCATTGAAGTGATTGCCGGCAAAGGCGGCAATGGCGCGCACAGTTTTCGCCGAGAAAAATTCATCCCGAAGGGTGGACCCGACGGTGGTGATGGCGGTCGAGGCGGTACAGTGTTCGCCATTGCCGATCGCAATATCAACACCTTGATTGACTATCGCTATGCCCGCAAGCATCTTGCGAAAGGTGGTGAGCATGGTCGTGGCTCAGATCAATACGGTGCGGCCGCAGCCAACATTACGTTGCGCGTACCTGTGGGCACAATTATTTATGACGCCGAAACCGGCGAAGAACTCTTTGACCTGAGCCGTCACGGCCAGCAGGTCACCTTGGCTGCCGGCGGCGAGGGTGGCTTGGGTAATGTGCATTTCAAATCTAGCGTGAACCGCGCGCCCAAGCAGTGGACGCCCGGCAAAGAGGGCGAGCAGCGCCGCTTGCGCCTCGAGCTCAAAGTATTGGCCGATGTGGGCCTGCTAGGTATGCCTAATGCTGGCAAGTCAACGCTGATCAGTCGCATTTCAAACGCACGGCCCAAGATTGCTGACTACCCTTTTACAACGCTGCATCCCAACTTAGGGGTCGTGCGCACCTCAGAAGCGCGCAGCTTTGTTGTCGCCGATATCCCGGGCTTGATCGAAGGCGCCTCTGAAGGTGCCGGCTTGGGGCATTTGTTCTTGCGCCACCTGACCCGCACACGCATCTTGCTGCATTTGGTGGATGTGTCGTCGCACGACCCAGACGAAGATGCCGTGGCGCGCGCTGTGGGTGAAGCACGCGCGATCGTTGAAGAACTTCGCCTCTACGACGAAGCGCTTTACAACAAGCCGCGCTGGCTGGTGCTCAATAAGCTTGATGTCGTTAACGACCCAAATGCAGTCAAAAAACGCTTCTGTAAAGAATATGGCTGGAAAGGCCCCGTTTTTGCGATCTCAGCGTTGTCAGGTGATGGCACCCAACAGCTTATTTGGGATTTACAAAACGCAATTGATGCGTATCGCCATGAAGACAACATCGCCGACGACCTTGCCGATGGCACCTTTATCGCTGAAGATCCGCGTTTTGACGAAACCCGCAGCGCGGCCGACTCTCGGCCTGCCAAGCCAAAAGAATAAAACTGTCTGCTATGACTGCTACCGCTCAAACGACTTCGGTGATTGCGAACGCCTCGCGGCTCGTCGCCAAGGTGGGCTCATCACTCGTTACCAATGATGGGCAGGGTATCGACCGTGAAGCGGTTGCGCATTGGGCCGCCCAGATCGCTGCGCTACGCACACAAGGCAAGCAAGTGGTGTTGGTCTCAAGTGGTGCAATTGCTGAAGGCATGGCACGGCTGAACTGGACCAAACGCCCAACTCTGATGCATGAGCTTCAGGCCGCTGCGGCTGTAGGGCAAATGGGCTTGGCACAGGCCTACGAGGTTGCCTTTGCAAAACACAACCTACGAACCGCACAAATTTTACTGACGCACGAAGATCTGTCTAACCGGCAACGATATCTCAACGCGCGCTCAACGTTGTTTGCGTTGCTGCGCTTGGGAGTCGTTCCGATCGTCAACGAAAACGACACGGTCGCGACAGAAGAAATTGCAGTAGGTGATAACGACACCCTGGGCGCCTTGGTCACCAATCTGATCGAGGCCGATGCCTTAGTGATCCTGACAGATCAACGTGGCTTATTCGATTCGGATCCGCGCAAAAACCCTGGCGCCTTATTTGTCGCACACGGTTTGGCGGGTGACCCAGCGTTAGAAGCCATGGCAGGCGGCGAGGGTGGCGGACTTGGCAAAGGCGGCATGCTCACAAAAATCCTGGCCGCCAAGCGGGCCGCGCGCAGCGGGGCGCACACCGTCATCGCCTCTGGCCGCGAACCCAACGTCTTAGTGCGCCTAGCGCAAGGTGAATGCATTGGTTCTGAACTGAAGGCTGAACTACCCGTGCTTTCAGCCCGCAAACAGTGGATGGCGGATCATCTGCGTCTGCGTGGCAAGCTGGTGCTCGACGCCGGCGCGATCAAAGCCCTGGTCCTTGAGGGCAAAAGCCTGCTGCCCGTTGGCGTGCGTGCCGTCGAGGGCGAATTTGAACCTGGGGATGTAGTGGCCTGTGTCGACGCCAACGGCAAAGAATGCGCCCGCGGTCTGGTCAATTATTCTTCTGCCGACACCCGCCGCATCATGGGTCAGGCATCAACCCAAATCGCCGACATCCTGGGCAGCATGCCCGAAAGCGAATTGATGCACCGCGACAATTTGATTGTCCTGTAACAGATCCCCCTTTCAAGCGCAGGGGGAAGGTGTCAAATTCTCAAAGACATCCTATACTTCAACTCATTATGCGGGGGTACTTGGCGAGTTGCCAGGTTGAGAGAGTCCCTTCGTACCAGTACGGATAATGCCGAAGCTGGGAGCGCGTTCCGATCACGTCGGAATCCATCCCGATTCGGCTCCAATTAAAAAAGCGGAGCCTTGCCATGAATGCCATTCCAAAATTTTTAGCCGCCACCGCCGAAGTTGATGCGGCCGCGGTTGCGCCATTGCCAAAGTCACGCAAAGTCTACGAGATCGGTTCGCGTCCAGATATTCGCGTGCCCTTTCGCGAGATCGAACAGGAAGATACCTCGACCTCGTTTGGTGGTGAAAAAAATCCGCCATTAACGGTCTATGACTGCAGCGGCCCCTACACTGACCCAGATGTCAAAATTGATATCCGCCGTGGCTTGCCCGAGATGCGTCGGGCTTGGATTGAAGAGCGCGGCGACACAGAATTGCTTGCTGGCCCAAGTAGCACTTATGGTCAAGAACGTTTAGTTGACCCAAAGCTAACCGCCATGCGTTTTAACTTGCAACGTCACCCACGCCGTGCCAAAGCAGGCGCCAACGTGTCGCAAATGTACTATGCCCGTCGCGGCATCATTACGCCTGAGATGGAGTACGTATCGATTCGCGAAAACCTGCGTCGCGAACAATACATTGAAAGCCTGCGTGCCACGGGCCCAGAAGGCGAAAAAATGGCACGCCGCATGCTGCGTCAACATCCGGGTGAATCCTTTGGTGCATCGATCCCCAGCACGATGACGCCTGAATTTGTGCGCTCTGAGATTGCACGTGGTCGCGCCATCATCCCGCTCAACATCAATCACCCTGAAGTTGAACCCATGGCGATTGGGCGTAACTTTTTGGTCAAGATTAATGCCAACATTGGCAACTCGGCCGTGAGTTCGAGTATTGCTGAAGAAGTTGAGAAAATGACTTGGTCAATTCGTTGGGGTGGCGACACCGTCATGGATTTATCAACAGGCAAAAATATCCACGAAACACGCGAATGGATTTTGCGCAATTCACCGGTGCCGATTGGTACCGTGCCGATTTACCAAGCGCTTGAAAAAGTCGACGGCAAGGCCGAAGACCTCACCTGGGAAATCTTTCGCGACACACTGATCGAACAAGCAGAGCAAGGCGTGGATTACTTCACGATTCATGCGGGCGTGCGTCTGCCGTTTATTCCAATGACCGCTGACCGCATGACCGGCATTGTGTCGCGCGGTGGCTCGATCATGGCGAAGTGGTGTCTCGCGCACCACAAAGAAAGTTTCTTGTACGAGCGCTTTGAAGACATCTGCGAAATCATGAAGGCCTATGACGTCAGCTTTTCACTCGGTGATGGCTTACGCCCAGGCTCAGGGTTTGATGCCAATGACGAAGCACAGTTTGCTGAATTGAAAACGCTTGGCGAACTCACCAAGGTGGCCTGGCAGCACGACGTGCAAGTCATGATCGAAGGCCCGGGTCACGTGCCCATGCAATTGATCAAAGAAAATATGGAGATGCAGCTCAAGCATTGCGACGAAGCGCCGTTCTACACGCTGGGTCCTTTAACGACCGATATCGCACCAGGCTACGACCACATTACCTCGGGTATTGGCGCTGCGCTGATCGGCTGGTATGGCACCGCGATGCTTTGCTATGTCACCCCCAAAGAGCATCTGGGTTTGCCCAACAAAAAGGATGTCAAAGACGGCATCATCACCTATAAGATCGCAGCGCACGCTGCCGATCTGGCCAAAGGACATCCGGGTGCTGCGATTCGTGACAATGCCTTGTCGAAGGCACGTTTCGAGTTTCGTTGGGATGATCAGTTCAATCTTGGCCTGGATCCTGATACGGCAAAAGACTTTCATGACGAGACTCTGCCTAAAGACTCAATGAAAGTAGCCCACTTTTGCTCGATGTGCGGCCCACACTTTTGCAGTATGAAAATTACGCAAGACGTGCGCGACTACGCGAAAAAGCTCGGTGTCGAAAACGACGCTGCGCTCAAAGCAGGTATGCAAGAAAAAGCAATCGAGTTCGTCAAAAAAGGTTCTGAGATTTATCACAAAACCTAAATAAAAATAACGCCCTGTTTACAGCAGGGCGTTATTCTTTATACCCCCATGACAAAATCTCGCTTGCCTTTGCTCGACGCCATGAAGGGCATCGGCTGTGTTGCCATCGTCATGCACCACTTGGCGGTATACGGCCCCATGTCTGAAGTCGTACGCGTAGCAGCGCCCGCATTCATTAGCGCGCTCGAGCTATATGCGCGTCTGGCCGTACAAATGTTTTTCGTTCTGGCTGGATTTTTAATTGCTGCACAGCTTGCGCCCGAGGGCTATGCGCTCAAACTGACGCGAGCAAAAACTGCACGCCCCGCCCTGTCTTTAATTTTTAAACGCTACCGTCGCTTAGTCACCCCGTTTATATTTGCGATCGCGGCTGCAATCTTAATCACCGCCTTTGTGCGACCGTGGTTCGTGCATGACTCCCTTTCTGCACCGCCCACTGTTGCGCAACTTTTGGCTCATGCCTTGTTGGTGCATGATGTCAGCGGCTTCGAGGCTTTATCAGCAGGCGTTTGGTACGTGGCAATTGATTTTCAATTATTCGTAGTCACCGTTCTGCTCACGGCCTTAAGTACGCGCCTGGCGCCCAACTGGCGCTGGATCTTTCCGTGCCTGATCATTGCGTTGGCGGCCAGCTCGCTGTGGGTGATCAATCGCAACGATCGGTACGAGGACTATGCACCCTATTTTTTTGGTGCGTACGGCCTAGGCATGTTGGCCTACTGGTCAACACGCCAATCCTTTACCAGTATCGTGCCGCTCATCACTGTCACGCTTGGCACCATCGCGTTATGGCTGCAATATCGCAACCCGATCGTGGTCGCTCTTGCAACCGCGATTCTGATCGGTATCGCTGGGCAACGTGGTTGGCTCGAACGTTGGCCGCGTCCCGGAGTTCTGACCTGGCTTGGCCAGCGCTCGTATTCGATTTTTCTCATTCACTATGGGCTTTGCATCGCGACCAACGCGGTTTGGTCACGTTTTTTTCCGACTGGCGTCTTGATCAATGCACTCGGCATGTTGTTCGCTGTCATGATCTCGATTGCTGCGGGAGCCGTGCTTTACCGGTATGTTGAAAGCCAACCCACAGTGTTAGGTCGCAACCGGATCACGGTCATCTTGGGTGCCGCAGTCGGGACTGCATTTTTAGTTGAAGCACTTGCCTGGTAGCACCTCGCACAACCGCCTTCAGCCTAGGTTGGGTGCCAAACTTCTTTTGACCTCTTTTTCAGTGCGGCCCGTGCGCTTGACGTAATCCGCGACTTGATCATCCCCAATGATGCCAACGCTAAAGTACTGCGACTGCGGGTGACTAAAATAAAATCCTGAGACACTCGCTGCGGGATGCATGGCATAGCTTTCGGTCAGCATCATGCCAATATCAGCGCCGTCTAACACCTCAAACATCTCTCGTTTCACCACGTGCTCTGGGCACGCAGGATAACCGGGCGCCGGCCGAATCCCCTGATACGCCTCTTTAATCATTTGCTCGTTCGTTAACACTTCGCCGGGTACATAGCCCCAGATATCTTTGCGAACACGGGCGTGAAGCGCCTCGGCAAAGGCTTCGGCTAAACGGTCGGCTAGCGATTTGAACATGATGGCTGAATAATCATCATTGGCGCGTTCAAATTCTTGTTCTTTTTTCTCAATACCCAAACCCGCGGTCACTGCAAACAAACCGATGTAGTCCACCACGCCTGAATCTTTGGGCGCAATGTAATCGGCCAAACATTTATTTTCGACGCCTTCACGCTTAATACCCTGCTGACGCAAACCACGCCACGTGAACAATATTTTTTGGCGCGTTTCGTCTTGATAGATTTCAATATCGTCGTCGTTGACGGTATTGGCCGGATAAAAGGCGACAGCACCATTTGCAGTCACCCAGCGGCCATCGATCATGCGCTTGAGCATCGCCTGACCATCTGCATACACAGCGCGCGCTTGTTCACCCACGACATGATCATCCAGAATCGCGGGGAACTGTCCAAACAAGCTCCAGGTTTGAAAGAAGGGCGTCCAATCGACAAACGTTGCAAGCTCGGCAAGATCGAAGTTTTTAAAGGTACGTCGACCAATAAACTTAGGGCGAGGTGGTGTGTAACTGGCCCAGTCAATCGTCGGCTTTGCGGCACGCGCATCGACCAAAGACATCAACGGCGTCGCTTTACGCGCTGCATGACGACGACGTACATCTTCGTACTCGACTGCGAGCTCTTCAAGATAGGTGTTGGCTGTTTCAGAGACCAGATTTTGCGCGACACCGACAGAGCGGCTGGCGTCGGGCACATAAATAACCGGGCCTTCGTAATGTGGTGCGATCTTGACGGCAGTATGCACGCGGCTCGTCGTCGCCCCACCAATCATTAATGGAATCTTGCGACTACGAAAATACTCGTCGCGCTGCATTTCGCTTGCAACATAGGCCATCTCTTCGAGACTAGGCGTAATCAAGCCTGACAAGCCAACAATATCGGCTTTTTCAGCCTTGGCGCGGGCCAGAATTTCAGCAGCAGGCACCATCACGCCCATATTGACGACTTCAAAGTTATTGCACTGAAGCACGACAGTCACAATATTTTTACCGATATCGTGGACATCACCTTTGACCGTCGCGATAACGATTTTTCCTTTCGCACGTACATCGCCACCAGCAGCCTCAATCAGCTTTTTTTCTGCTTCAATAAACGGAACCAGGTGGCCAACGGCTTGCTTCATGACTCGGGCAGATTTCACAACTTGAGGCAAAAACATTTTGCCTTCGCCAAACAAATCGCCCACGATGTTCATGCCATCCATGAGTGGGCCTTCGATTACTTCGATGGGGCGACCCTGGCGATCGGCAATTTGTTGCCGGATCTCTTCGGTGTCATCGACAATAAATTGCGTAATGCCGTGCACCATGGCATGCGCCAAACGCTTATCGACTGATTGCTGCCGCCACGCAAGATCTTCTTCGCGCTTGATCCCATTGCCTTTGAAGTTCTCAGCGAACTCTACCAGGCGCTCAGTCGGTGTGCGCGTGTCGTTTGAATCTTTTTTACCGATCGCCGAGGCTTTACTCACGGTCTAGCACCACGTCCTCAACCAGGTCACGCAAGGTGGGGTCGATATTGGCATAAACACCGAGTTGCCCGGCGTTGACAATGCCCATCGTCATGCCTTCACGAATGGCGTGATACAAAAAGACTGTGTGGATCGCTTCGCGAATAGGCTCATTACCCCTGAACGAAAAACTGACGTTTGAGACGCCACCTGAAATGCGTGCGTAGGGCAGGTTCTCGCGAATCCATTTCGTGGATTCAATGAAGTCAACAGCGTAGTGGTTGTGTTCGTCAATACCTGTTGCAATCGCAAAAACGTTTGGATCGAAAATAATATCTTCGGGCGGAAAACCCACTTTTTCAATCAATAACTTGTAGGCGCGCGTACAAATAATTTTACGACGCTCGAGCGTGTCGGCCTGACCCTTCTCATCAAAGGCCATCACCACCGCTGCGGCGCCATATAAACGGCAAAGGCGTGCCTGTTTCAAGAAAGGCTCTTCGCCCTCTTTCAACGAAATTGAATTCACGATTGACTTGCCTTGCACGCACTTCAGGCCGGTTTCAATCACTGACCACTTTGAACTATCGATCATCACTGGTACGCGTGCAATATCAGGCTCAGAGGCAATCATGTTTAAAAACCGATGCATACAAGCAACCGAATCAAGCATGGCTTCGTCCATGTTGATATCAATAATTTGTGCACCGTTTTCAACCTGCTGGCGGGCCACCGCAACCGCCTCATCGTATTTTTCTTCGCGTATAAGACGGGCAAAGGCCTTACTACCTGTCACGTTTGCGCGCTCGCCAACGTTGACAAACAAAGAGTCGTCGTCAATGTTCAAGGCCTCGAGCCCAGACAAACGCGTTTTAGTGGGGATGTCGGGTACCACTCGAACCGGTAAGGCCATGACTTTTTGCGCAATAGCCTGAATATGTTCTGGGGTTGTGCCACAACAACCACCCGCCATATTCACCAGACCTGCACGCGCGAACTCTTCAAGCAGCGCCGAGGTGTCAGCGGGCGTCTCATCAAAACCCGTATCACTCATGGGATTCGGCAAACCGGCATTGGGGTACACACAAACATAGGTATCGCAAATTTTGGCGAGCTCAGCGATGTAGGGTCGCATGAGTGCGGCACCGAGTGCGCAGTTCAAACCGATGGTAATGGGCCGCGCATGGCGCACAGAATTCCAGAACGCCTCAACGGTTTGACCCGATAGGATACGGCCTGAGGCATCGGTCACTGTGCCCGAGATCATGACGGGCAAGCGCTCACCACGCGCCTCGAACACCTCTTCGACCGCGAAGATGGCTGCCTTGGCATTAAGCGTGTCGAAGATCGTTTCAATCAAAATCAGATCAACACCACCGTCAAGCAGCCCGTTGAGCTGTTCGGTGTAAGCCTCACGCAGTTCGTCAAACGTTACATTGCGCGCACCCGGATCATTCACATCTGGCGAAATCGACGCCGTTTTTGGCTGGGGGCCCAGGGCGCCAGCAACAAATCTTGGCCGCTCGGGCGTGCTGTACTTGTCGCACGCAACGCGGGCAATCCGGGCAGACTCAACATTAAGTTCGTACGCGATTTCAGCTAAGTCGTAGTCGCCTTGCGCAATCGTCGTGGCGCCAAAGGTGTTGGTCTCGATGACATCACTGCCCGCAGCGAGGTACTGCTCGTGAATCTCAAGAATGACCTCAGGTCGCGTTAGTGAAAGCAACTCGTTATTGCCTTTGACATCTTTACCGTGTGCGGCAAACCGCTGCGACCGAAAGTCAGCCTCAGAAAGCTTGTATTGCTGAATCATCGTACCCATGGCGCCATCAAGAATCATGATGCGCATACCAAGCGCGCGCGCAAAGTCAGCGCCGCGGGTGTAATCAGTCAGAGGAAAAGGCAATTTAGGATGAGGCATGATAGTCGCTCAGTTTACCAAAAAGCCCATGAGGTAATATTCGTACCAGAATTGGTGCTTTCGATGCAAAAGCGTGTTCACTCATGGTGTACACATCGCATTGGGAAAGTTAAACGGGAAACAGGGAAACACGTTGAAAGACGGTTGTGCCTGTGCTGCCCCCGCAACGGTCAACACCAGGGTTTTAGCAAAAAAACCTTGGTGCCAGCCCGATACCGGCCAGTTTAAGCAAAGAGTGTGCGCCTCAGGGCGAACAGTCTTTTTTGAACGTTCAAGACCTGCGGGGACGCCGGTCATTACGAGGCTGTACTGATGCACCCTTTTTCTATTCGGCGCTACGTCGCGCTCGGCGCTTGCCTATGCTCTTTTGGCGCGCTCGCTCAACTCTCTACACCCCCAACAAGCTCAACAGCGCCATCACCGACGTTGACGCCCCAGCTTGCGACCGTCGTTGTCACGCCTGGGCGCTCTGCAGAGCCCTTAGCCGATACCCTGGGCGACAACAGTGTCATCGGGCGCGACGAACTCGACCTGCTGCCTAACGGCACGCTCACCGACGCACTCATGCGTGAGCACGGTGTCGAAGGTCTGAACTATGGTGGCCCCCAGGGCGCCAGCAGTGTCAACATCCGCGGCACCAATAGCAATCAATCGCTGATTCTGATCGACGGCCTGCGTGTCAACAGCGCCACCAACGGCAACGCTCCTTTAGGCGCGATCCCACTTAACAGCATCGAACGCGTCGAAATCGTGCGCGGTACCAGCAGCAGTTTGTATGGTGCCGACGCCATCGGCGGTGTGGTGAACATCATCACACGGGGCGAACAAGATCGCCCTTTTTCAGCGTATGCCAATGCAGGGATTGGTAGCTATGCGTCGACGCAGTATGACGCGGGGTTTTCAGGCGCCTCGGATGGCTGGGTCTACAGTTTGTTTGGTGGCTACGGGCAAAGTGGCGGCACCAACGCCACCAAAGCGACAAACTATTACTACAACCCCGACAAAGACTCTTATTACCGAAGCAACGTTGGTGGCATGCTTGGCTATACCTGGAAACCCGGTCAAACCTTCACGGTGCAAAGCTACCAATCAAGCGTCAACAGCGGCTATGACGCGGGCGCACCTTACTTCAACGATCGGGGTATTCAAACGCTTAGTACCAATATGCTGACGAGCAAAAACGTGATGTCTGCGTTGTGGACCAGCACCTTGCGTGCAGGATTTACGACGGAGCGCTATCAGACGAACAATGCAGGCTCTGATCTCGTGCCTTCGAATCCCGCAGACGGCAAACAACATTTCGATACCCGTCAAAATCAATATTTATGGCAAAACGACTTAAAACTCTCAACGACTCAGACCGTTTCGCTGGGCTATGAGCGTTTGGAACAAAGTGTCGATGGAACCCTCTCAAATGGCGACTATCCTCAAGCGTCATTCGTCAATTATCAACAAACTGCGCGCTCTACCAATTCGTTGTTTGGAATTTATCGGGGCACTTGGGGTACGCAGTCAGTGCAGGCAAGTGTGCGCAACGACAATAACTCGCAGTACGGCAACTTTGTCACGGGCAGTCTCGTTTACGGACTCTGGCTCGCCCCGCAATGGCGCGCCACGGTCGGGGCCAATACAGGTTTTCGGGCGCCTAATTTTAATGAGTTGTACTGGCCCGTCACGCCTTTCTACGCGGGCAACCCGTTACTGAAACCAGAGAAATCACGCAATATTGAGCTAGGCCTGAAATACTCGACCGAACAAACCCAGTTAAGTCTGGTGGCGTATCGCAACGAAATTACCAACCTGATTGTGAATCAACCGGTGCTGCCGGGCGACATCTACTCGCCTTACGCGCCGATCAACGTCGGTCAGGCGCTGATTCAGGGCGTGAGCCTATTTGGCTCGCATCGACTCAACGCCAGCACGCAGGTGCGTGGCAGCCTGAACTGGCTTGATCCACGCAACGTCGAAACGGGCGCTTTGCTACCTCAGCGTGCCCAACAGGTCGCCAAACTTGCGCTTGATCAAACGATTGCAAACGCCAGACTGACTGCAGAGTGGTATGCCTCAAGCGAACGCAAAGACACCATGTCGGGCGGAACGCTGGGGGGCTATAGCCTATTAAACTTGATGGGCAGCTATCCCCTTTCGTCGAGCGCAGATCTGCAGGTACGCTGGAACAATGTCTTCGGTAAGCAATACACCCTCATTCAGGGCTACAGCAATCTGGGATCGAATGTGTTCGTCAACGTGGCATGGCGGATGTAAGGGCAGGTCACGCTAAACTGTGACAATCCCGTAGGGCTTCAGAGCCCTCGCCACGCAACCCATTCGTGAACCTGTCTATGAAAACTGAAACGTCTGATCCGTTGGTGATCGCTGGAAAATCCTATCAGTCGCGCCTGTTAGTTGGAACGGGCAAATACAAAGACTTTGCACAAACTCGCGAAGCAATCGACGCCAGTGGTGCGCAAATTATCACCGTAGCCATTCGGCGTACCAATATTGGTCAAAATGCGACCGAGCCCAGTCTGCTCGAATATTTACCCCCAAGCCAGTTCACCTTATTGCCCAACACCGCAGGCTGCTATTCAGCTGAAGAAGCCGTTCGCACGCTGCGTCTCGCTCGCGAACTGCTTGATGGTCATACCTTGGTCAAACTTGAAGTGCTCGGCGACCCGCATACCCTGTTTCCGAACATGCCCGAAACGCTTGCCGCAGCGAAAACCTTAGTCGCGGATGGTTTTCACGTCATGGTGTATTGCACCGATGATCCAATTCAATGCCGCATGCTCGAAGAGATTGGCTGCGTGGCAGTCATGCCTCTGGCCTCGCTCATTGGGTCTGGAATGGGTATCTTGAACCCATGGAATCTACGTCTCATTATTGATCAGGCACGCGTGCCGGTGTTAGTCGATGCGGGCGTTGGCACAGCGTCTGATGCAGCCATCGCCATGGAGCTCGGCTGCGATGGTGTGCTCATGAACACGGCGATCGCGGGGGCACAAAATCCAGTGCTCATGGCGAGCGCCATGCGAAAAGCCGTTGAAGCGGGTCGCGAGGCCTTTCGGGCTGGACGGGTGCCTCGCAAAACCTATCAGGCAGCACCGAGCTCGCCTACGACGGGCCTACTGACACCAATCACGCCTGCAGCAAAGTCATGAGCGACGAAGCAGTCACGCGAACGATTCCAAACACCCTGACCATCGCCGGGATGGATCCCTCAGGCGGCGCAGGCATCCTGGCAGACATCAAGGCAATGAGCGCGCTCGGCGCTTATGGCTGCGCGGTTGTCGCCGCACTGACCGCCCAAAACACGCAGGCCGTCACGGATATTTCACCAGTCAATCCACAATTTGTGCGTGCGCAAATCGACACGCTGTTTGCCGATGTTGAGATTCACGCAGTCAAGCTTGGAATGCTCGGACAAACAGGCATTATTGAAATCGTTGCCGATCGCCTCGGACACCACAAGCCGCCGCATTTGGTTCTTGATCCCGTCATGGTTTCAAAAAGTGGAGATTTACTTCTTGAGCAAAAAGCCATTGGCGCGCTGCGAGAGCAGCTGCTACCTTTGGCCACAATGATTACGCCCAATCTACCTGAGGCTGGCGTGTTGCTTGAAATGCGCTCAGTCGAAACTGTGCGCGAAATGCGTCGCGTAGCAGAGCGTCTGCGGAATATGATGACCCACGGTGGTCATCGCTGGGTGTTAGTCAAGGGCGGGCATCTGCCCGGCAACGACACGATCGATGTACTGCACGATGGCGACAAAATGATCGAATTGCCCGGGCATCGTATTCCTACCCGAAATACACACGGAACAGGCTGTACCTTATCAGCCGCAATCACAGCACTTTTACCTCAACTGCAAGACACACCCGAAGTCACCAAACGGGCTAAAGACTATCTGGTTCAGGCGATTGCCCACGCTGACGCACTTCGCGTGGGACAGGGGCACGGCCCAGTGCACCACTTTCATGCATTATGGTCTGGAAAACCCTTACAATAAGGGTTTTCCGCAATAAGTGCCTCCGCACCCCAGACTATGAATGCATCGACTTTGCCAGAGCTTGAGCAAGCCCGTTTTAATATGGTTGAACAGCAAATTCGACCTGTCGGGCTCTTTGATCCAGCCGTCATTGCTGCGCTATTTAGCGTTCAGCGAGAACAATTTGTTCCGCCTGCGCATCGCGCGCTTGCCTTTGCGGACATTGAAATTCCCTTGCAATTGGGCTCGGTGGATACACGTCAGACGATGCTCAGCCCTAAGCTCGAAGCACGCCTCACTCAGTTTATGCAACTCAAGCACGATGAATGTGTACTCGAGATCGGTGCAGGCTCAGGTTACCAAGCCGCTTTGCTCGCTCAATTGACCCGCAGCGTGACCTCAATTGAGATTGATCCGCGCCTCGTCAGTTTTGCACAACAAAATTTGCACCGAGCCCAAATCAAAAACGTGTCGATTGAAACCGGCGACGGCAACAGCGGCTGGGGCACTGCCGAATACGACGCCATTTTAGTAAGCGGTGGCGTCGAAAAGGTACCGAATGCTCTGAAGTATCAATTAAAACTTGGCGGTCGTTTGGTCGTCATTGTCGGACAAGCGCCCGCCATGACTGCGTATCGCATCACGCGCACAACTGCAGCAAGTTTTGAGACGACCTCGCTTTTTGAGACCGTTGTTAAGCCACTGACAGGTTCCTGCGGCTCTCGCTTTAAGTTTTAAAAGCGCTGGGCTGAGCGCACAAACTTAGGCCTGGCGTATCTTCTCGACCAAGGTGGTCGTTGAGCGCGCAAACTCAAACGGTATTGCCACTGCACGTCCGCCCCAAGACTCAACAAGCTTCGTTTCGGGCAGCACTTGCATGTCGTAATCTCCACCTTTTACGATGATGTCGGGACGCAACTGTCCAATCAGTTCAACCGGCGTGTCTTCATCAAAAATCAAGACGGCCGTCACGCAGGCTAAGGCCGCAAGCAAGGCAGCGCGATCCTGAGCAGTATTTAACGGGCGATCCGGGCCTTTGCCTAGCCGCTTTGCGGAGGCGTCTGAGTTGACCCCCACCAATAACGTTCCACCGAGTTGCGCGGCCTCATCGAGGTAGGTCACGTGGCCACGGTGCAAAATATCGAACACACCGTTGGTAAAAACCAACGGTCTGGGCCACTCGCTCGCTGCAATCTTGTCGGCAGCCTGTTTCGCCGAGAAGATTTTGGCCTCGAAACGCGCGCTCAAGCGATTGAGCCCACGACCCCCGTCGCAGATCGAATGAGTTCTTTACGATAGCGATTCAGGTCTTGCACGGTTTTAAAAGAGCTATCCATCAACAACGACATATTGTGCAAAATACGTGTACTGACCTTATGTTCCCAGTCTTTATCAAACACGATTTGATTGTCTAACCAACGCTCAAGCCACCCAGGCTCTGGCAACTTTGACTGCACCGTGTCGTTTGGAAACATGTCTTTGTTGACATGTAAATTCGTTGGGTGCAAAGCCTGCGGTGTGCGATGCGCTGAAGCCATCAACACACCAATTTTGGCAAAGGCCATTCGCGCTTGCGCACCAATCTCTTGACCACGCTGTGTGAGTGCGCGTTTCATATAACGGAGATACGCACCCGCATGACGCGCCTCATCTTGGGCAATCACTTTATAAATTTCTTTGATCACAGGTTCGGTATGCCAGTCAGAAGCTCGACGATACCAATGGTTCAAACGCACCTCACCACAGAAGTGAAGCATCAAAGTTTCAAGAGGTGGCGCAGGATCAAATTCAAAGCGTACACGATGCAATTCGTCTTCGGTGGGCACCAGGTCTGGAGCAAACCGGCGTAGGTATTCAATCAGCACCAGCGAATGCTTTTGCTCTTCAAAAAACCATACAGACATAAACGCCGAAAAATCACTGTCGTCGCGGTTGTCGCGTAAAAACATTTCAGTCGCAGGTAGCGCTGCCCATTCAGTGATGGCATTCATCTTGATTGTTTGCGCCTGCTCATCTGTGAGCTTGCTCCGATCAAAATCTTGCCATGGAATGTCGGTGGCCATATTCCAGCGCACGGATTCCATCGACTTAAATAGTTCTGTGTAGAGCATGTTCACTGCCTTTAATGTTTAGATTTCAATCAACGCATTAGGGTCCAGAGTGCGACCGCTAAACTCAAGGCCGCCACGCCCGTTAGTGCTATCAATACACGATTACTTTGTTCACGTGCCCGTCGCATCTGCTGCAACTCATGCAACACTTCTGCGGACACATCTGCACGACTCAATTGCGCATGCACCAACCGCGGTAATTCAGGTAACCATTGTGCCCACTGACCCGCCTCTTGCACCAGCTTTTTACGCGTTCCTTTAAATCCGACCCGTTCAAGCATCCATCGCTCAAGATAGGGTTTTGCGGTTTTCCATAAGTCTAACTGCGGATCAAGCTGCCGACCTAATCCTTCTACATTTAAAAGGGTTTTTTGTAACAACACGAGTTGCGGCTGTATTTCAACATTAAACCGCCTGGAGGTCTGAAAAAGACGTAATAACACTTGTCCCAGTGAGATTTCAGCCAAGGGGCGATCAAAGTAGGGTTCGCAGACGGCGCGAACCGCCCCCTCGAGTTCCTCTTCGCGTGTATTTGCTGGCACCCAGCCCGACTCAATATGTAAACGGGCCACGCGCCGGTAATCGCGCTGAAAAAATGCCAAAAAATTCTGAGCCAAGTAATTTTTATCAAACTCAGAGAGCGATCCCACAATGCCAAAATCAAGGGCGATATAGCGACCTAAGGTTGCGGGACGATCCGAGACGTAAATGTTGCCCGGATGCATATCTGCATGAAAAAATCCGTCATCAAACACTTGGGTAAAAAAGATTTCAACGCCGGTGCGAGCCAATGTAGGAATATCAACGCCTGCTTGCTTGAGGCGGTCGATCTGACTGACGGGAATCCCGTACATCCGCTCCATCGTAAAGACGGTCGAGGCGCAATAATCCCACATGACTTCAGGCACCCACAACAGATCTCCACGTCCGCTCTCGGCACCGAAGTTGCGTCGCAACTGACTGCAATTCGCGGCCTCACGCAAGAAATCGAGTTCGTCATGCAAGTGCTTGTCAAACTCGGCGACCACCTCGCGGGGCTTCAAGCGTCGACCATCAGGCACCAGCCGTTGAATCAACCCAGCCAGCGCGCGCATCAACGAAAGATCTTGATTGATCACCTCAAGCATGCCAGGGCGCAAGACCTTCACGGCAACATGACGGCCATCGTGCAGCACCGCAAAATGTACCTGCGCCACTGAAGCAGAAGCCACTGGGTCAGTTTCGAATGTCGCGAACAATGTTGAAACCGGCGCGCCCAGTGCCAGTTCGATCATTGCGGCAGCCTTGTCTGAGGCAAACGGCGCAACCCGGTCTTGTAGCAACGCCAATTCATCGGCGACGTCCATCGGAATCAAGTCACGGCGGGTTGACAAGACTTGACCAAATTTCACAAAAATCGGGCCAAGCGTTTCAAGCGCGAGGCGCAAACGTTGGCCACGCGGCATCTTTGGACGCGAACCGAGCCGTACTAGCCATAACAAACGATAGGCCACAGGATGATCAATACCCGACAGCACAAGCTCGTCAAGCCGATAGCGCAAGGCAACCAGGATGATCCGCAGCAGGCGCGGCAAAGACATCATGCTGGTGAGCCTGAGCGAGGCGTCAAACCCGCCAGCCGCGCTTGCAGCGCAGCTTGGCGCCGCTCAAGCTGCTCGAGCCGAGTCACCGCCCGAACGCCCTCTTGGGCCAATGAAGCCAGGGCAGGTGTGCCCGCCAAGGTATTTGATTCCTCTGCAAGATATTCGGCAATATTTTCTGTCAGGTTGCGGGCAAACGACTGGGCCGCCGCAAAGGCCCCTTGAACCCCCGCCACGAGTCGGCGGGCCGGCACATCACCTACCCATTGCGCGAGCGCATCTTCGGGATCAGGGCGTAGATCGCGTGCAAGATCGGAGACCACCTGCGCGAGCGCGGCCTGACCCGTGATGTGCACGCACTGTGCAAGGTCTACCCGAAGTGTGGGGTCAAACACCGCCGCCCAAGAGAACTTGTCTGCGATCAATTCGAGCACCACATCGGGCACCACCGCCGAATCGGCCGCGGTTAAATGCCCGTTGTGTTCGATCGTCAGTGTCAGCTGAACGCTGCCGAGGCAGACTCGCAGGGTTTGCCCGGCATGGCGCGCCAGCCTTTCTGCCGCCCATGGTTGCTGGCGCGTGAGCAAGTTCAAGGCGTGCGCCAAGAGCTTGACAGGATGTAAAGTGAAAGGAGCGGGCAAATAGGGTGAGTCAGGGATCACGTCGCGCTGGGCATCGAAAGTCTGGGTGAGGGGTGTAGTTTAACGGCTGAACGTGCAATCAGCCGTACGCGATAGAAAAACGCCCGCTAAGCGGGCGTTTTTTTACAAACCTGCGTCGCTGACTTAGCTAGCGTGGGTCACTGGGATTTGCTGGATCCCGGCCAACAACCAACCACCTTGTTCAGGCTTAAAGAGGTTCCAGACTTCTTCAAATCGGAAGGCTTCTGCGCCAACTTGCTCACGCAACATGCCCGAGAACCGGACGCTCGCCAGATGGCCATCCGTGACCTTTTCAATTCCGAGCATTTCGGCGTTCAGCAACACCACCTCAGTATGATTTTCGCCCACGCGACCCGATAACTGAGCCTGCAGCTCTTTGAGCAAATCGTCAGTCAAGAAGTTACGCATCTGAGTCAGATCGCCGCTATCCCATACTTTTTGAATCGAAACAAACTGCGCTTTTGCTTCTTGCAAAAACCGATTGGTATCAAAATCAACAGGGATAAACCAGTTTTGATCAGGCGCTGGTGCGTCTGACCCAAAGCCCGCAGCGGACATCGAACCTGTGGCCGAGGCCGGCAACGCAACAGGTGCCGCTGGCGCAGCGGTTTCACGATACATCTCGTTGGCTGGTGGCTGCGTACCGCCCGAAGCGCCTGCAGCTTGCGTTGCAGGTTGAGCTGACGACCCACGAATCATGCGCAGAACGAAGAACACGCCGAAGATCACCACAGCGGCCAAAAGCGCCACCATCAAGAAATCGCCCATGGCACCACCCAAGCCGAAATGCGACAACATGGCTGCAATCCCTAAGCCGGCAGCAATGCCTGCCAGAGGGCCCAGCCAGCGCGAGGCGCCGCTTGGCTTAGCCGCTGCCGCAGCGGGCGCCGCAGCAGCCGCAGGGGCTGTGGCACTCTTTTGCGTCGTTGTTGCTGCCGCGGGTGTCGCAGGCTTTTGGCTGCTGACATTGCTGGATTGCTTGCCAGAGCTTGTGCCGCTTCCTGCACGCGCGGCCTGGGCATCAAACGCGATCGAGGATAATGCCACCCCACCCAAAGTAATGAGTGCTGCAGCGAAGAAACGAGTAATGAGACGAGACATCGAGTGCTCCTTAGCAAATAATTGCCAAAAAATTCAAAAAAACATGGGAATCTGCAATCCCCAAATACTTACTACAACCTGAATCTTACTGAAAGCTGAACAGGTTGTAAAGCATAGACGCCAGCGGTCACAATAAGTTCAATACTGGGGGTGCTAACTATTTTTTAGGCTAGCCCAGTTTGACGCCCTCGTGCAACGCCGTTAACCCTGCCGACAAATTAAAGAACTGTACCCGAGACAAACCCGCCTGCCCAAACATTTCTTTAAGTTTTTCTTGATCTGGATGCATGCGGATCGATTCGGCTAGGTACCGATAACTATCGGCATCACCCGCTACTTTTTTACCCAACCAGGGCAGCACCTTAAACGAATACCAATCGTAGACGGGGGCTAAGGGTGCGGCGATCTTTGAGAACTCTAGCACCAGCAATTTGCCACCCGGCTTAAGCACGCGCGTCATTTCGGCCAGCGCCCGGTCTTTATGCGTCATGTTGCGCAAACCAAACGCCACAGTCACGCGATCAAAATAATTGTCCGCAAAAGGCAGAGACTCGCCATCACAGACCGCACAAGGAAGCACCACACCGTCATCAATCAGCCGATCGCGCCCCACCCGTAACATGGATTCATTGATGTCGGTCAACCACACCTCGCCTTGCGCCCCAGCCTGTTTTGCAAAAGCACGCGCCAAATCACCCGTACCCCCTGCAATATCCAACACTTTCATTCCAGGGCGCACAGCCGCGCGCCCAATAGTGAAGGCCTTCCAGAGGCGATGCAGCCCTGCAGACATCAGATCGTTCATGACGTCGTAGCGCGAGGCGACCGAATGAAACACCTGCGCGACCTTTGCCGCCTTCTCTGACTCAGCTACGGTCTGATACCCAAAATGCGTGTTTTTTTCAGTCATGCGTTATCTCTCACTCATTGCGCTATTGCACTGTCATATACATGACACATTGTCGCCATACTATAGACACGTCGCTCGCGTATGCGCGCTATCTAAACTGGTACTACATCATGTCAAGCACCATTCTAGTCGTTGAAGACGAACCCGCCATTCAAGAGCTGATTGCGGTCAACCTTTCTTTTGCTGGGCACAAAGTCTTGCGTGCCTTTGATGTGGCACAAGCCGAGACACTCATCCGCGCTGAGCTGCCCGACCTCATCTTGCTTGACTGGATGCTGCCCGGCGCCTCGGGCCTGACCCTCGCGCGCAAACTCCGCAGCGATGAGCGCACCCGCCTGGTACCCGTGATTATGCTCACTGCCAAGGGCTCTGAGCAAGACAAAGTCGATGGACTGGAGTCAGGCGCAGACGATTACATTACCAAGCCGTTTTCGCCCAAAGAGTTGATGGCGCGCATCAAGGCTGTGTTGCGCCGACGCGCACCCCAACTCACTGATGATTTGATCGAAGTTGAAGGACTGAAGCTCGACCCCACCTCTCACCGCCTGACCGGAAATGGTCAGCCGCTTGCAATTGGTCCGACCGAGTTTCGTCTGCTGCATTTTTTTATGACTCACCCTGAGCGCGTTTTCTCGCGCGGCCAACTGCTCGATCAGGTCTGGGGTGATCACGTGTTTGTCGAAGAACGAACGGTGGATGTGCACATTCGCCGCTTGCGCAAAGCACTTGAACCGTCAAAACACGATGCGCACATTGAAACCGTGCGTGGAAGTGGCTATCGTTTCACCCCCGTCATTCCAAAGTCTTAAGCTAAATGCGACAATCAGGCGCATGAATTGGCAACGCACTCTGTTTTTTGTCGGGTTTTGGTCAGCCGTGGCGCTGGCGATCGAGTACCGCTGGCATAGTTCGGCTGGTTGGCTCGTGATGGCCGTTGGTGCCGGTATGCTCTTAGTCTTACGGCGCCGTCAGGCCGAGCGCGTGGCGCGATGGATTGTTTCGCCTGACGACGAGCCTCCAGCAGAGGTTGGCCCCTGGGATGACGTCGTCGCCTCGCTCTATCGTCGCATCCGCGACCAGTTGGCAACGATTCAAGAACTAGAAGAAACTAGCAACAGCGCAATGGCTGCCGGCCAGGCACTTCCTGTCGGCGTTGTCACACTCACCACTGACTTGCAAATCAAGTGGTTCAATCACGCTGCAGAAAAACAGCTTCATTTACAACCCGAACACGATCTTGGGCAAAACCTTTTAAATATTGTGCGCGCACCAGCCTTCGCGGCCTATGTCAAAACTGCCAATTGGTCTGAACCACTCACGCTTAAAATCAATCATGCCAGTGGCAATTACAACTTGCTCTTGCGCTTAGTGCCTTACGCGCGAGATCGCACTCTGCTGATTACCCGCGACTTGACCCAGATCGAAAAACTCGAAACGACGCGGCGCGACTTTGTTGCCAACGTTTCACATGAAATGCGTACACCGCTGACGGTGTTAGCCGGGTTTGTCGAAACCTTGCGCGATGCTCCCGAAGGCGCCTTAACAGACCAGCAGCGTGAGCACTACTTTGGATTGATGGCTGAGCAATCGCAACGCATGCAGGCACTGGTGACTGATCTGCTAACGCTCTCAGACTTAGAAACATCTCCAAGCGCTGAACTTACTCCCGTAAGCATGTCACCCTTGATCGACACTGCGCGCATCCAAATTGAAGCACTCTCCGCCGGACGGCATCAATGGAACTGGCAGATTGAGCCAAACCTGAATCTCGCAGGCAACGCCTCAGAGCTTGCCTCGGCCATCTCCAATCTGCTGACCAATGCGACGCGCTACACGCCCGACGGCGGCACCATTAGCGTAGCTTGGCTCTCCGAAGCGGACGGCCGTGCGCGCTTTAGTGTCACCGACACCGGCATCGGCATCGCCTCAGAACACCTCTCGCGCTTGAGCGAGCGCTTCTATCGCGTTGACCGAGGCCGTTCCCGTGCGCTGGGTGGTACGGGCTTAGGTCTTGCCATTACCAAGCACGTTGCGATGCGTCACGATGCCGCGCTAGACGTACAAAGCAAACTAGGCCAAGGCAGCTGTTTTAGCCTGTTGTTTGACGCTGAACGCGTCTCACACAGCGCCTAGCTATTCGCACGCATCTGTACCTTTCAAAAAAGCTTAAACTGCGACTATTAACGCCCTGGTGGCGTTCATCTTTTGCAGCGCTGTGCTTCGCATGACCGCACCCTCCTTTTCGCTTCGCCAACAGGGCGATCACTGTCTGAGTATCGATTTTGGCGATTCCATCAGCGTCGAGACTGGCTTGATTTGCCTCACGGCAGCAGAAAAAATTAGGCATGCAGGCATTTCGGGCGTCACCGATGTGGTGCCTTCGTACACGGCTGTCGCCGTGCATTATCAGATCGATGGGCAAACGGGCTTACCAAGCTTTCATTCACTCTCTGACCAGCTGACGCGATTAATTGAAAGTGGCTTGCCCCGCAGCGCTGTCTCTTCCCGTCAGATCGATATACCGGTTTGCTACGGCGGTGACCACGGGCCCGACTTAAGCGATGTCGCAAAAACTATCGGCCTCACTGAACAACAAGTCGTAGAAATGCACTGCGCACCCGGCAGCATGGTTTTCACGCTGGGGTTTGCGCCAGGCCACCCTTATATCGGTGTCCACGATCCCTTGTTTGCACTGCCTCGCCGTGATGTCCCGCGTACCGTTGTACCTGCGGGCTCGGTCGCGATTGCCAACCGACAATCAACCATCTATCCGACGCGCCTACCCGGTGGTTGGCATATTTTGGGCGCAACGCCACTCAAGCTCTTTGACGTTACCCGCCCGCAGCCCACCCTGCTCTTGCCAGGCGATCAAATCCGCTTTGTACCCATTTCGCCAGAAGAATTTGACCGCATAGCTGCACAACAACATCAGGCGCAACCATGAGCCTGATGATCCTCAAGCCGGGCATGCTCAGCACCTTTCAAGACCTAGGGCGTTTTGGCCACCAACACCTTGGCGTCTCGGTGACAGGCGCAATGGATCAGCGTGCGCACCAACTCGCCAATCTGCTCGTGGGTAACGACCCCGGGTTAGCGACCCTTGAAATTACCCTAACGGGCCCGACGATTCGTTTCACCAAGCCTTGTTGCATTGCGCTGTGCGGCGCCGATTTAAGCGCCACCCTCAACGGGCAACCCCTTGCTATGAATCGTCCGTTAGTCATCCGCGCTAAAGACGAACTGAGCTTCGGTGTGCGCCAGCGTGGCACCCGCGGCTATTTGGCCGTACATGGCGGCTTTGCGTTAACCCCTGTACTTGCTAGTACAAGCACCTACCTGCGCAGCGGGTTTGGTGGCTGGCAAGGTCGCGCCTTGCGACGCGCCGACGAAATTCCCGTGCTCAGGCCCTTAAAAAGCAAAGGTCTTGAAGAGCTGGCGATGGACTTATGGGCGATCAAGCTCTATTTGCCCGGCATCATTGCCGAGCCCAATCGTACGCGTGTGCGTTTGATCAAAGGGCAACAATGGAACGAATTCACGGCCGAGAGCTGTGCTGCCCTCCTGACCGAGCCTTACCGAGTCAGCCCCGACTCTGAGCGAATGGGCTACCGCTTACAGGGCCCAGCGCTTTTAATGACAACGCCGCGGCAAATGATTTCTGAGGCGACAACGTTTGGCACGATCCAAGTACCCGCTGGCGGCCAGCCCATCGTACTCATGGCTGATCGCCAAACCACAGGGGGATACCCAAAAATGGCCTATGTCGCGAGCGTTGATTTACCCTGCCTGGCACAGATGGGTCCGGGTGATACGGTCTACTTTAAGGCGATCACGCTTGAGCAAGCCCAGGCACTCGAGGTCTCTCGCGTGCAAGCGTTTGCAACACTTGCGCAATCGCTACAACCTATGCGAACCTTATTGCTTAACCACTGAGAGCATCATGACACTACGAATTGACCTGAACTGCGATATGGGCGAAAGCTATGGCGTCTGGAAACTCGGCAATGACGAAGGCATCCTGCCCTTCGTGTCTTCTGCCAATATTGCCTGTGGGTTTCATGGCGGCGATCCCGCCACCATGCGTAAAACGGTTGCGGCTGCAATCAAACACGGCGTGGCTCTCGGCGCGCATCCAGGCTTGCCAGATATCCAAGGCTTTGGTCGACGCAATATGGCGATCACAGATCAAGAAGCCTATGACATGGTTGTGGTGCAAATTGGCGCGCTTGCTGCCGTGGCCGCATCGCAAGGCGCACGCCTGCGTCATGTTAAAGCGCATGGTCAACTCTACAACATGGCGGTCAAAGACGAAGGCCTTGCACGAGCATTGGCACAGGCAACCTACGACGTTGATCGTGAGCTTGTCTTTTTTGTCTTGGCTGGCAGCCCTATGGTGCCAATCGCAAAAGCCATTGGCTTGAAAACGGCTGAAGAAGTGTTTGGTGATCGCAATTATTCCCCCGACGGCACCTTGAGCCCGCGCAACAAGCCCAACGCAATGATCGAAGACGTGAACGTCTCAATCAAACAAGTTTTACAAATGGTGCAAACCGGTACGCTCACTGCCAACGACGGAACCACCGTCAAAGTACAAGCTGACACCTTATGCATTCATGGCGATCAACCCGGTGCGGTGATGTTCGCGAAAGCCATTCGCGAAGCCCTGCAAGCTGCGGGGATTGAAGTCGGGGTTTAGGCTTCTGGGCAAGCTTTTAGCAAACGCTCGGCGATATAAAGATCTTGTAGCGCAATGCCCGAGCTATCAAAAATCGTGATGGCTTGGTCATCTAAGCGGCCCGGAGTTTGACCGCTTAGCACTGTACCAATTTGCGTTAAGGGTACAGCGCCCGCCTGAATCAACGCCGCAGCGTGCTGAAACTCACCGATGACCACCGACTGCGCCACCAAATCACAGAATAACTGTGCACGGGCGTAAATCCCAACTGGCAGCTCTTGCTTGCCCACACCATCGGCACCCATACAAGAAATATGTGTACCCGGACGCACCCATTCAGCCTCAAACAAAGGACTTTTGGCTGGCGTCGCCGTCACGATGATGTCAGCGCGCGCGCATGCGTCTTGCGCAGATGAGCGCTCGACTTTTAATCCATGAGCAGCCAGTCGTTGCGCAAAGCGCTCTGCACGTGCCGAATCTGCATTCACAACCAATACCTTTTCAATGTTGCGAATGCGGGCGATCGCCATGCAGTCGTAACCGGCTTGATTACCTGCACCAAACGCCGCGAGTATGGTTGCGTTTTTACGCGCAAGCTGATGGGTCGCCACCGCATCGGCGGCGGCCGTCCGATAGGCATTCACAACGCCCGACTCAATGACTGCGTGCACGCCGCCAGTGTCTTGATTAAATAACACCGTGACTGAATTATGCGTCGGCAAGCCCTTGGCACTATTTCCTGGCCAGATAAAGCCCATCTTTAGCCCAGCGAGCACATCGGTGGCGCCAGACTTCACTGAGAAACGATTCAGGGGATCCGATCCATGCGCAATCAACGCTGGAAACACTTTTGAAGACGCTGCACCTGCTGCCTTAAAGGCGTTACCAATCGCTTCAAACGCCATCTCGTGCGTGACGAGTGTTGACGACTGTGCCTCAGGGATATATCGCATGAACGTTCAAACCTTCAGAGTCAGTATGTTTCGACCGAGGCACCTACGTGCACTACACGAGTACCCGTTCGATGCCACCATCGTTCGCTTTTTTCACGTAGTCTTCGAGCCAGTTTTCACCCAAGATCAACCGTGCCATTTCAACGACGATATAGTCCGCCTTTGCCTCAGTATCCTGTTCAAAGCGCGATAAGCCTTGCATGCAAGACGGGCACGAGGTCAACATCTTGATGTCGCCCTCAAAACCGTCCGCCCGCAACTCACCCACATTCTTTGCCAACTCTTCCTCTTTGCGAAACCGAACCTGTGTCGAAATATCCGGCCGGGTCACCGCCAAGGTGCCCGACTCGCCGCAGCAGCGTTCGGTTTTAATTGCAGAGTCGCCCACCAGTGACCGCACGGTTTTCATGGGGTCTTGCAGCTTCATGGGCGTATGGCAAGGGTCGTGATACATATAACGCGTGCCCTGAACACCTTCGAGCTTGATCCCTTTTTCAAGCAGATATTCGTGAATATCAATCAAGCGACATCCCGGAAAAATCTTTTCAAACTCGTAAGTCGCCAACTGGTCGTAACAGGTTCCGCAACTGACTACCACTGTTTTGATATCAAGGTAGTTCAGCGTATTCGCGACACGATGAAACAAAACGCGATTGTCGGTCTGGATTTTTTCGGCTTTGTCGTTCATACCGTTTCCGCGCTGCGGGTAGCCGCAGCACAGATAGCCTGGCGGCAAAACCGTTTGCACGCCCGCATGCCAAAGCATGGCTTGCGTGGCCAGCCCCACTTGCGAAAACAAACGCTCAGAGCCGCAGCCTGGAAAATAAAAAACCGCCTCAGTTTCTGCTGAAGTGTCGCGCGAGCGGATAATCGGTACGTAGTCGGCGTCTTCAATGTCTAACAGCTTACGCGCGGTTTGCTTGGGCAAATTGCCAGGCATTTTTTTATTGATAAAGTGCACGACCTGCTCGCGCAGGGCCGGCTTGCCCACGGTGGCGGGCGGCTGGGCCGTTTGCTTGCGCGCGAACTTTGAAAACAAGTCGTTCATAAACCGCTGAACTTTGTAACCGACCCCAATCATCGCGGCCCGCGTCGCATTAATAGTGACCGGATCTTTCGCATTTAAAAAGAACATTGCCGCGGTGGTGCCTGGATTAAAGGACTTGTGACCCATCCGGCGCAACAGCGCCCGCATGTTCATCGACACGTCACCAAAATCAATATCAACAGGGCACGGGTTGTAGCACTTATGGCAAACCGTACAGTGATCGGCAACGTCTTCGAACTCTTCCCAATGCTTTAGGCTGATTCCACGGCGCGTTTGCTCTTCATATAAAAAAGCCTCAATCAACAGCGATGTCGCCAAAATTTTGTTGCGTGGCGAATAAAGCAAATTGGCCCGGGGCACATGGGTGGCACACACCGGCTTGCACTTGCCACAACGCAAACAATCTTTAATCGAATTGCTGATCGCACCAATCTCACTTTGCTGCATGATGATGGACTCATGTCCCATCAGCCCAAAGCTCGGCGTCCACGCGTTGCGCAAGTCGGCCCCTGGCATCAGCTTGCCCGCGTTGAAATGATTATCAGGATCAATCTTGCGTTTGTATTGCTGAAAAGGAGCGAGTTCGGACTCAGACAAAAACTCGTACTTCGTGAGCCCAATGCCGTGCTCGCCCGAGATCACGCCATCAAGGTCACGCGCGATTTGCATAATCCGCGCAACTGCCGCATTCGCCTCGCCGAGCATCTCGTAATCATCAGAGTTTACGGGGATATTGGTGTGTACGTTACCGTCACCTGCGTGCATATGCAGCGCAATAAAGACGCGACTCTTCAACACGCGTGCATGAATCGCCTGCAACTCGCTCATCACAGGTGCAAAGTCGACCCCGCTGAACAAGCCCGACAATTGAGCCTTGACCTCAAGTTTCCAAGAAATGCGCAGGCTGCGGTCTTGCACCAAATCAAACAGACGTGCAGCGGGTTGCGCACTGAGCCGCTCTGCAGCCACGGCCGTTAACGCGCCTAAACCGTAAAGCTCGAAAACGCGCATCGCCTGCTGCAAAGGCAGATCAAGATTGTCGTGCACCCACTGCCACCGTTGACGTACCCGCTCGAGCATTTCAAGGGCCTGCGTTCTGCGTTCGGCGAGCGCCTCTTCAATTGACGCGCCTTCTTCGGTGCGACGGTCAAGTTTGATTGCCGGCAGGGTGCCCTCGCACCAAGCTTGCACCGCGTCCAGCAACTTGAGCTTGTTACGAGTCGAAAGTTCAATGTTGATGCGCTCAATGTGATCGGTGTATTCGCCCATGCGATTCAAGGGGATCACAACGTCTTCATTAATTTTGAACGCATTGGTGTGACGTGCGATCGCTGCGGTACGTGCTCGATCGAGCCAGAATTTTTTGCGCGCCTCAGCGCTGACTGCAATGAAGCCCTCGCCATGACGCGTATTCGCAAGTCTGACGACTTCGCTGGTCGCTGCGGCCACGGCCGACTCATCGTCGCCAACAATGTCCCCAAACAACACCATCTTGGGCAACACACCACGCTTACTTTTGGTCGAGTACCCGACCGCGCGCAAGTACCGCTCGTCAAGATGCTCAAGCCCGGCCAGCAACGCGCCGCGGGCGCGGCCCGCACCATCGAGGTAATTTTTGATTTCAACAATTGAGGGAATTGAATCGCGCGCCTGACCAAAAAACTCAAGACAGACGGTGCGTGTATGCGCGGGCATGCGGTGCAGCACCCAGCGCGCTGCCGTAATCAAGCCATCGCAACCTTCTTTTTGAACGCCCGGCAGACCCGATAAAAACTTATCGGTCACATCTTTACCTAAGCCCACCTTCCGTAATCCCGCACCATCGACGTCAAGGATTTCAGTGCGCAAGGGGCGCGTTCCTGCGGGCGCTGTTCCATCAGACCATTGCAACTCAAACCGGACGCGACCGGCCTCATGGATTTTGCCTAGGTTGTGCTCTAGCCGCGTGACATCGAGCCAGTTGCCATCGGGATCAACCATCCGCCACCAGGCGAGATTATCGAGTGCAGTCCCCCACAACACGGCTTTTTTACCGCCCGCGTTCATTGCAACGTTGCCTCCGACGCACGAGGCATCGGCCGACGTCGGATCAACAGCGAACACGAATCCCGCAAGCTCAGCAGCTTCGGAAACACGCTTAGTGACCACGCCCGCACCCGCGCGCACGGTGGCTACTGGCGTCGCAACTCCCGGCAAAGTGATCAACTCAACCACCCCAAGGGTATCAAGTTTTTCAGTATTGATCACGGCCGAGCGCCAGGTCAGCGGGATCGCCCCAC
>CALQNE010000015.1 GCA_943331855.1 Bordetella parapertussis | reverse complement strand
TAGGCGCGGGCCAGATGCCAGAGGGCCGATAAAGCATGACGACCACTAAGGCTAAGCCAAAGAGCAACTGTCGCAACACCTCGGCATCGATGTACACGTGGCCGAACAGCATCTTTTGAGCAGGCTCGGCAAGCTCGCGCAAAAATTCTTGAAAACCTACCAGCAGAATGCCGCCAAGGATCACGCCTGGAATATGCCCCATGCCCCCCAAGACCACAATCGCTAAAACATAAATCGATTCCCACAGCACGAAGGATTCGGGCGAGACGAAGGCCTGAAACGCGCCAAAGACCACGCCTGAGATACCGCCAAACGTGGCACCCATGGCAAAGGCCAAGAGCTTGACGTTGCGGGTATTGATACCCATGGCTTTGGCTGCGGTTTCGTCTTCACGGATGGCCACCCAGGCCCGACCGATGCGCGAGTGCTGTAGCCGCAAGCTGATAAAAACAACGGCGATGACCAACACCATGATGAGGTAGTAATACATCAGCCCGGGTGATAGTTTGATCCCAAAGAGCTCTTGTGCCTTGGATAAATCAATGCCAAAAAATACGACTGGGTCAATGGCGTTAATCCCTTTTGGACCATTGGTAATGTTCACGGGGCGATCAAGATTATTTAAGAAGATACGAATGATCTCGCCAAAGCCTAGCGTGACGATCGCCAGATAATCGCCGCGCAACTTCAGCGTGGGGGCGCCCAACAACACGCCAAACAAGGCCGCAATGGGGCCCGCAATTAATAGCACCCACCAAAAACCCAAATGGATACCGGCTGGAAACAGCTGCGCAAGGTCAGCAAACTGGCTTGTGAGTTGCGGTGAACTCAGCAAGGCCATTAAATACGCACCCACGGCATAAAAGGCGATATAGCCCAAATCAAGTAAGCCTGCAAAACCCACCACAATGTTTAAGCCCAGCGCCAGCATGATGTACAACAGTGCGAAATCAAGAATACGGACCCAGTAATTACCGCCAAAGGTTTGCGCGATGAAGGGGGCAAGCAAGGCAAGCGCGATAAAGCCCGCGATCGCAAGCGTTTTTTTTGCTGGGCTGTTTAAGGTGTTGTTAAACATGAGGTTGCCTATGCCCGATCGGCGACACGTTCGCCCATGATGCCCGAGGGCCTGAACACGAGCACGACAATCAAAACGATAAAGGCAAACACATCTTGGTAATTTGAGCCAAAGATATCGTTGGTGAAATCGCCGATGTAGCCTGCGCCCAGTGATTCAATCAAACCGAGCAAAATCCCGCCGATCATGGCGCCGGCTAAATTACCAATGCCGCCCAGTACCGCGGCTGTAAACGCTTTGAGCCCCGGGATGAAGCCCATATAAAAATGCGCGTTGCCATAGTTGGTGGCCATCATGATGCCCGCGACTGCAGCCAGGGCCGCACCAATCATAAAGGTGGCCGAGATCACCGCGTTTGGATTGACGCCCATCAAACTTGCGATGCGGGGGCTTTCGGCGGTGGCGCGCATGGCGCGGCCTAACTTTGTGCGATTGACCAATAGCAACAAACCCACCATGACAACAAACGACAGCACGATGATGACGATCTCTTTGCCGGTAATGACAGCACCCGTTGAAAAAATATCAATCGGTGATGACGGCAACAGTGTTGGAAAAATCAGTGGATTACGCGACCAGATAATCATGGCCAGTGTTTGCAAAATAATTGAGATGCCGATTGCGGTGATGAGCGGTGCCAAACGAGGGGCGTTACGCAACGGACGATAAGCAATACGCTCAATGCCGTACGATAAAAATGCACACACGGGCATGGCGATTAAGGTCGCCACCACTAGCATCAGCCATTGCGGCATGCCCGGAAATAAATATTGCAAGCCTAAAATTGCAGAGAGTGCGGTTAACGCACCCACCATTAATACCTCACCGTGCGCAAAGTTGATGATCCCCAAGATGCCGTAGACCATGGTGTAGCCCAGCGCAATCAGTGCATAAATGCAACCGAGTACCAGACCATTGACCACTTGCTGGATAAAGATATCCATGAACACTCCGGAGAACTGCAAAGGCTGCACAGCGCGAGTCGGCGACCTAAACTAAAAACCAAAAACAACGGCACCGTGGTTGACCGCGGTGCCGTTGCTTACTTGTGACGTGCTTTACATCTTCATGACGTCAAGAACTGACTTTTTGCCGCCTTTGAAATCATAAATTGTGATGACACCTTCTTTCATGTCGCCTTTTTGATCAAACGCGATATTACCAATCAAGCCTGGATAGTTGGTGCTTGGCATTTGCGCCAATACCGCTGCGGCAGTTGTTGATTTGGCACGTTTCATTGCATCGACCAAAACGTAGACAGCATCATAGGTAAACGGCGCATAGACTTGAACCGGGCCTTTAAAGCGGGCTTCATATTTTTTAGAGAAGTCTGCGCCTTTAGCCATGTTTTGCAACGCCATGCCTGCTTCTGAACATACGATGTTTGAAACAGCAGGACCCGCGAGTTCAGCAACCTTGTCTGTACACACGCCGTCACCCGCAACGATCTTGGCTTTGATGCCAAGTTCGCCCGCCTGTTTGGCTAAGGGGCCACCGGTCGCATCCATGCCGCCATACATAATGACATCAGGTGCACGGCCTTTTACTTTGGTCAGAATGGCCTTGAAGTCTGTGGCTTTGTCGTTGGTGGCTTCGCGCGCAACGATGGTGATGCCTGCGGCTTTAGCGGCCTTTTCAAATTCATCGGCCAAGCCTTTGCCATACGCGGTAGCATCATCAATGATGGCAACTTTTTTAGCTTTTAAAACTTTATTGGTATAGCTTGCTAAGGCGGGGCCTTGTTGCGCATCGGTGGCCACTACGCGATACGTGACCTTAAAGCCCTGCAAGGTGTACTGTGGGTTTGTAGACGAAGGCGAAATTTGTGTAATGCCTGCATCGTTATAAATTTTTGAGGCTGGGATCGACACGCCTGAATTCAAGTGACCCACAATGCCAACAACTTTTGCATCGACGAGTTTTTGCGCCACTGCGGTGCCGGTTTTTGGATCGCCTGCATCGTCTTCGGTGACCAGCTGAAGCTTGACGGCTTTGCCGTCAATCTTGAGGCCAGCTGCGTTAATTTCTTCGACCGCTAAGCGCGCGCCGTTTTCGTTATCTTTACCCAAGTGCGCAATGGCGCCGGTCAGTGGGCCGACATGCCCAATCTTAACCACTTGCTGGGCGTTGACTTGCGCACCTGCAGCCATGATTGCAAATGCCGCTGCAAGCGGTAGTGCTTTAACGAGTGTGCTGTGTTTCATCAGTAATCTCCTGAGGGACGTCGATATGCCAAAAGGTGAACGGGCTTGCTGTGCTGATCTTACCGTTTCTGTGAAGCGATGGCGCATCAAAAACTAAAAAATGAAAAAAGTTTTGTCACTAGGTTTTACTTGGGCTCGTCTACGGTGCATGGGTTGTCGGATGCACCGTTCTATGCCTGCTTGTTGTGCAGACTTAGCGCTTTGTGGTGGCGTGTTCGCCTGCAATTTTTCCAAACACGGCACCACGCATCACCGAGGTGGCGCCGGTATACACCTGATGGTAAAGCCCTGTGGCTTCGCCGGCGGCGTAAAGGCCTGGGATCGCTCGGCCGTCACTATCGACGACCTGACTATCTTTGTTGATTTTGATACCGCCATAGGTAAAGCAAATGCCTGGGATGATGGGGTAAGCCATGAAAGGACCTTGATCAATCGGGCGCGACCAGTTTGATTTTGGAATCTCGAGGTTGTTTGTCGCCAGGCCATCGAGCTCAAAAGGTAGAAACTTGCCTGACGGGCAACTTTGGTTATAGGCTGAGACGGTTGCAGACAGCGCTGCAGCGGGCAGGCCGCAGGCCTGCGCCAGCTCGTTCAAGGTATTGCCTTGAATCACGGGTTGATCGGTACGGATACTTTTTTTCCAGTTTGGGACATCGTGGATGCGCTGGTCAAAAATGACGTAACAGATTCCATCGGGTTGTTCACCGATCGCGCGCGAGATGTGGTCGTAATTGACGTCGACTAAGCCCGGCGCTTCATCAAGAAACCGTTTGCCGTGCTTGTTGACCAAAATCCCGTAGGTGAAGTTCATCACCAGGGCTTCAGTTGCACCCGAGCGCGGATCGAGTGGCTCAGCATGGTACGAGCCAAAATCGCCCGCTGGCGCAGCGCCCGCGGCCAATGCCATGCGAATACCCTCGCCCTTGTTGTAGTAGCCCCCTTTGGCGACGGGACGTACAAACTTGGCGGCTTGCCCAAGGTACTGGGTTAGCATTTCGGGGTTACCTTGGAAACCGCCCGAGGCGATCACCACAGCTTTGCCATGCAGCAACAGCTCGTGCCCTGTGCTGTCGGCGGTGATAACCGTAGATACTTCGCCTTGACGCTTGAACGCGCGCGCCGTGGTTTCGTAAAGGCAGGTCACCCCTTTTTGCAACGCGTAGGCGCGCAGCGCCTCGATCATCGCAAGACCGCCACCCACGGGCATTAAACGCGGTGCCGCTGCGGTTAAAAAATAGGTGGGCAAGAAATCAAATTTGATCCCGTATTGCTTGAGCCAGGCGACCGTGGGGCCCGCCATGGTTGCGAGCGTCGAGACGATTTCAGGGTCTGGCATGCCATGGGCTTTGACATAGGGGGGCCATTGTTCGTACGGGGCGCTGGCGGCTTCAATGATGTTGGGATCAAGGTGATAGCCGGCGTTCGAGACCAGGCGCTCTTCAAAGTCGTCGCTGACTTCGCTTTCGCTTTTCATCCGAAAATAGGACTCGGTCCAGCGCGTATTGCCGCCATAGTCTGGCTCGGGCGCGCGTTCGATGACTACGACCTTGGCGCCTTGGTCGACCGCGGCGACCGCAGCCGAGAGGCCAGCGATGCCGCTGCCGATGATGATGAGGTCGAAGTGCATTTCGCGGGTGCTGTTGTGTGTTTGGGTCATCATGCTTACCAAGTCAAACTGAGATTAAGTAAATTAGACCATGCCCGAGCAGGCCTGTGGTTCAGGTTTGGCGCCGGTCTCAGATGCGAGGCAGGCAAAACAAAGGCACAATAGCGTAACGAGCGAGCGAATATAACGCTGGCCTTAGAAGAGAGGGGATCTCAATGCATTTTAAGAATATCGTCGCAGCGGCGGCGCTACTGTTGTTTAGCGCCTGGGTCGGCGCTCAATCCGAGCCTTATCCGTCTAAACCGATTAAGTTGATTGTCGGCTATCCGGCGGGTGGTGCCTCAGACGTCGCGGCTCGCGCCGTGGCCAACAAAATGGCTGACTTTTTAGGCCAACCTGTCGTGGTTGAAAATAAGCCCGGGGCCGCTGGCAATATCGGTTCAGAGTTTGTGGCGCGCTCAAAGGCCGATGGCTACACCTTGATCTTTGGCACGATTTCTTCGTCGATCAATGGCAGTTTGTACAAAAAACTGAATTACGACCCCGTCAATGATTTTGTGGCGATTTCGCAAGTGACGTCGACGCCGTTTTTATTGGTGACCACGCCTAGTTCGCCCTTTAAAAGTGTGGCGGATGTGATCGCTGCTGCAAAAAAGGCTCAAAATCGGGATCAGTTGCCGGACTACGCCACAGCAGGCAATGGCTCGGGCTCGCATTTGTTTATGGAGTTGTTTACCTCGCTGGCGGGGATTCGTTTAAATCACGTGCCTTATCGCGGCGCTGCGCCCGCCATGGCTGATGTGATGGGCGGGCAGGTGCCCTTAACCTTCGATAATATTTTGACGACGCTGGCCCAAGTGCAAGCCGGTAAGTTGCGTGCGCTCGCCGTGAGCACCAAGACACGTTCGAGTGTCGTTCCTGATATCCCCACCCTCGCAGAGTCGGGCGTGCCCGGGTTTGATGCAACGGCCTGGTTTGGTGTGTTGGCCCCTGCGGGTACGCCTCAAACGATTGTGAATCAATTGGCGGATGTGATTCAGAAGTCGGTGAAGACGCCAGCGGTAACCGAGACCTTGCTTAAAGCAGGTGCCGAGCCTGTGGGTTCGACCCCAGCAGAGTTTGACGCTTTTTATAAAGCCGAAGTTCAGAAATGGGCCAAGGTTGTGAAAAGCGCAAACGTTCAAGTCGAGTAGTTGCGACGGCACCTTCAATTTTTAAAGTGGTCACATCATGAAAATCTGGCATCAAAGTTTTACCGTTCTGGGCGATTTAGGCCCGTATAGCGACGCGCTGAAAGCGCACTTTGCACGCGTGGCCCGCCCAGATACGCAAATTGATATGCATGGCATGTCGCCGGGTACTTACTCTTCAAATTACCCGGGTTCAGATATTCGTCATGCCGCTTTGTATCATCTGCATGGCATGCAGTTTATGCAGGCGGGGGTACTGGCTCAAGAGCAAGGCTACGATGCGTATGCAGTCAGTACTTTGCCTGATCCGGCGCTGCGTGAGATTCGCGCCTTGATCGATATCCCAGTGATTGGTTACGGTGAATCGGCAATGTTTACCGCCTGTTTGCTGGGCCGCAAGTTTGGGGTCTTGGTTTTTATTGAAGACTTTAATGAGTTACTTGCGCAAAATGCTGAAAGCTATGGCTTGGCCGCCCGCTTTGCGGGTGCTGCCCCTGTGGGCTTTACCTTTAACGACGTGTTGAAAGGATTTTCGGATCCCACTGAGTTAATTGAAAAGTTTAAAACAGCCGCACGTAAGTTGATTGCACAGGGCGCAGATGTGATTATTCCGGGCGAGGCACCACTGAACGTGTTGCTTGCGCGCAATGGCGTCACTGAGGTGGATGGCGTGACCATCATGGATTCGCTGGGCACTTGGGTCAAGCACGCCGAGATGATGGTTGACTTGCGGCGTTTGTGCGGCACCAAGCCTAGTCGCACGGGCTACTACCATCGCCTGCCCGAACTTGCGCGCGTGAAAGAAGTGTTTGCGTTTTATGGTTTGGACAAGCGGTTGCCTGGGGTCTGAAGCCTGCAGGTTGATCAATAAAAAGAGTTGAGGAGAGCAAGATGGATCACACCTTTGATGTGGTGGTTGCGGGCTGTGGCGTAGCAGGCTTGTCAGCGGCAGTGACTGCGGCTGAGCGTGGCTTGAAGGTTGCCGTGCTTGAACGCGCGTCGCGCGAAGACCGAGGCGGCCAAAGTCGTTACACCGAAGCCTATTTTCGGATGAAGGCCTTAGATCAAGTCACGGATGATTTTGAAACCCATTTGGCGGACAACCTGGGTTTGTATCCTGAGCCTGACTTGATGGCCGAGATGGCGACGGGTCGCGAGAACTGGTCGCATGCCACAAGAACCTTAGCCATCCCCGATACAGACGTGATCGGAAACTTTGCCGAGCAAGTGCCACCGACGATTAAATGGTTGCAAGGCGTTGGCGTGAAGTTTGATTTTTTACCGACTCAATTTTTGACAGCGACTCAGCCACGTTTGTTGCCCGTCGGTGGCGGTGCAGCCTTGGTGGATGCGCTGGCTGCGCAAGCTGAAAAACTGGGCGTCACCTTTTTTTATTACACGACTGCACGTCGTTTGCTCTTAAACGACGATGGCATTGTGACGGGCTTGTTTGCGCAACACAAAGGGGCGCAGAGTGTGCGCTTTCATGGCAAGGTGGTGTTGGCGTGTGGCGGCTTTGAAGGCAACCCTGCGTTGCAGTCTAAATATATCGGTCCGCGCTCGGTGTATTTGCGACCGATTTGTAAGGGTGCGTATTTCAATCGCGGTGAAGGCATTGAAATGGCGCTTGATATTGGCGCAGCCCCTTCAGGAGATTTTGGCAGCTATCACGCCGAACCCATTGATCCGCGCTCGGGTGTATCCGAGCCCTCAGTGTTTATTTTTCCGTATGGGATCTTGGTCAACAAAGCGGGCAAACGCTTTGTCAACGAAGCGCCGGGTACGGTGGATGCCTGGTACGAGCGTATTACGCGCCGGATCTACGAACAAGAAGAAGGTTTGTCGTATGTGATTCTTGATCAGCGCATGAAAGACATCCCGAATTATCGGTTGGCGATTCGCAGTGATCAGCCTGCGATTGAGGCGGATACGATCGAGGCGCTGGCTGCAAAACTCGAGATTCATCCAGAGACCTTGAAAGCAACCGTTGCGCAATACAACGCAGCCTGCCCTAAAACGGGCAAGTACGATCCGCTAAAAACAGATGGCATGGCCACGCAAGGGCTGTTGCCTCCCAAAAGTAACTGGGCGTTGCCGCTTGATCGTGGGCCTTTCATGGCGTACCCGATTATTTCGGCCAACGTCTTTACCTTTGGTGGCTTAAAGGTTGATCCACAGGGTCAGGTCTTGGATACCGATGGTTATCCCATCCGCAATTTGTATGCGGCGGGTGAGGTGATTGGCATGTATTACACCAATTACACGGGTGCTACGTCTGTTTTAAAAGGCTTGGTGTTCGGTCGTTTGGCCGCGAACAACATTGCCGATCAACACTAGGAAAGAAACGTTTATGTATGCAGCACAGTTTTTGTCAGGGCGCGTGGCCTTGGTCACGGGTGGCGCAGGCGGGATCGGCGCCGCGGTGTCTGAGGCGCTTGCGGCGTCGGGCTGCCAGGTTGTTGCGGCTGACTTACCCAATCGCTTAGGGGCCATGTCAACAGGCGGTGGCATTGAGCATGTTGCCTTAGACGTGACCGATGCGGCGGACATTCAACAATGCGTACAAGGCGTTGTAAAGCGTCATGGCCGTTTGGATATTCTGGTAAATGTGGCAGGCGTTGTGTCAGTGGGTAGCGCACAGAACATCACAGAACAAGAATGGGATCGCGTGATCGATATCAACTTGAAAGGCACCTTTTTATGCTGTCAGGCTGTGATTGCCGTGATGAAACAACAAAAGCTTGGACGCATCATTAATATCGGCTCGGTCTTAGGAAAAAACGGGGGCAATCCGCGCCCCTGGTTAGATGCCAAAGAGCAAGACCGTGCTGGCAACGTGGCTTACGGCGTATCAAAGGCCGGCGTTCATATCATGACGTCTTATCTTGCTAAAGAACTGGCGTCTTTTGGCATCACGGTCAATGCGGTGGCACCAGGCCCCGTCGCCTCAGCGATGACAACGGCGTTTCCGCAAACGCTCAAGGATTTGATTCCGGTGGGTCGGATGGGCAAGGCCTCAGAAATTGCGTCGGCGATTTTATTTTTGGCCTCTCCCGACTCAGCCTTTATTACGGGCGAAATTCTGGATGTGAATGGCGGGCTTTGGGCAGATTAAGACTTGAAAGATTCGCTCAGAGTCACAATATTGCTTTAAAGTAGCATCGTATTCTTTTTTGAGAGGTCGGTTATGCCCTTCTGTTCAGCCTGTGGCACTAAATGTGCAGACGATGCCAAGTTCTGTAGCGCCTGTGGCACGGCAATTGTTGCGGCATCTGATGCGGGGCAACAAGACAAACCTGGTGGCTCGGCCGCACCCGTGATTCAGGTGATGACACCTGCGGCACCACTGAAGGCGTTTGATAATCCGGCCGAGCTCTGGAAAATGTTTTTCTATGTCGCACTGTTTGACTGTGGCATTTATTTTTTAACGACCTCAGCAGCAGAAACGGGTGGTTTTTCTTCTGGCCCCACCATGTTAATTTTTGCAGCGTATTTTGCTGTGGCGTACTTTTTAGTCAAGGTGCAAGCCTTTGATAAAGGCCGGGCTGTTTGGCTGTTGCCTTTGATTGCCTGGCATGTCTGGGGCTATCTGCAAGGGATTTCAAGCAGCGGTGATCTCGAGTTTTCGACCACCTTTGATAACTACGATACCTTCATCTCTGGGATCCCAGAGATGGTGATTTTGATCAAGCTGTTTCTGGTGTTGCGTCAAAGCGCTACGAAATAGCTTGCCGTTGTTTAGTCGCGCGGGATCAGTTTGAATTGCCTCGACGTTGAGCCAGATGGCGTTCTAAGGCGTTTGCGCCGCGGCTCAGCGAAAAACAAAGTATGAAATACATGGCAGCTAAAATTAAAAACACTTGCATCGGTTTTGTTAGCAGCATGCTGTTGACTTGACTCGCAGCAAGCGTGACTTCGTGTACGCCCACGACATACGCTAGCGACGTTGCTTTAATGATGGACACGAACTGATTGAGCAGCGAAGGCAGCATATTTGTAAGTGCCTGCGGCAGCAACACATAACGCATCGTCTGAAAATAGGTCAGACCCATCGCGCGTGCGGCTTGCGTTTGACCAAGCGCCAGCCCTTCGAGTCCGGCCCGCACAATTTCACTTAAAAATGCACTTTCGTAGATGACGATTGCGCAAACGACCGTGATAAAGGCAGAGACTTCATGACCGATCAGCAAGGGGATGCCAAAGTAAGCCCAAAAAATGAGCATCAGCAGAGGTAGACCGCGCAGGGTATAGACCCAGGCACTGGCAGGCCAAAGCAACCAAGGCTGCGTACTAGTGCGCATCAGACCTAGTGCAAGCGCTAACGGAAAAGATAAGAGCAAGCCAAGCGTTGAGAGCAGCAGGGTCCCGGCCAGGCCACCCAGAGGTCCTTGGGGGTAGCTTCCGAGTAAAAATAACAGACCGAAGTCGCGTAGGATATCCAGCATGCTCAGACTCGATACGCTGAGGGATATCGTCGACTGAACCAGGCGCCCAGGCCCATCAGACTGAACGAAAATACCAGGTAGATCACTGTACCGAACATAAAAATTTCGAAGGTTCGGTAGGTGGCATTCTCGAGTTCGTGCAAGCGATAAGTGAGTTCGCCCACTGCAACGGCCATTGCCAGACTTGTATTTTTAAAGAGAAATACGGTTTGATTGATCATCGCGGGCACAGCGATGCGTATTGCTTGAGGCAGCATGACATAGCGCAGCGCACCGACAACACTGAGACCCACTGAACGCGCAGCATCAAATTGCCCTGAAGGAACCGCGCGTAGGCCGCTGCGCAAATCTTCGGACATGAAGGCGCCCGTGTTTAAGGCTAGCGCAATCATGGAAAATAAGAATTCGCTATTTTGGCGATTCACCCAAATTCTTAACGCGTCTGGCAACACTTGCGGCACCGCGAAGTACCAGATCAGTATTTGAACGAGTACTGGAACATTGCGGTGATATTCGACAATGGCTGCAACCAAGAGTTGGAAGGCGCGCACAGGCAGTGCCCGAATGCCTGCTAACAACATAGCAACAAGCACGGCCAACACCCAGGATCCAGCAAAGAGCTCAAGTGTGACCAACAGCCCTTGTCTCAGATCGGCCGCGTAGTTTCCAGTCAGAAGAAAGGAGATATCCAGAGTGCTCTCAATAAATTAAAACGAATCGTTCTAATTAAGGCGCGATGGGCTCGACTTTGTAGTTGCGCACAAAGCCATAGGCTGAGTTCTTTCCGACCCATTGATCAAAAATGATTTGTAAGTCGCCCTGCCGATCCATCGTCAACAAAATTTCATTGATTGCAGCTAGCAAGGCAGTCTCGCCCCTATTGACACCGATTCCTTGGGGTTCGACAAAAAGAGGCTCGGCGATGATCTCGACCAACGCTTGCCCCTGCTCTTTGGCTTGTTTAACGAATCTCGCCAAAATCAGTTCTCCAAATAACACCGCCTCGACTTTATCTTGCTGCAGCGCTAAGTACGCCGAGGGGCTATCTTGATAGGTGAGAATATTAGAGGTGGGCAAAAGTTTTTGAGCGGCCGTCACAGAACTAGAGCCTTTTGACCCACCTAATTTACGACCGGCCAGCGCCTGAAGTGTCTTAAACCCCGAGGCTTCTTTAACCAAGGCTTTCTGATTGGATAAGTAATACTGGTAGCTATAGTCAACTTGCGTGGCTCGCTCAGCCGAATAACCAAGTAACGCAGCCAAGACATCGACACGTTTTGTTTTTAACTCAGGGATGCGTGCACTAATCGCAAGTGCCTTGAGTTCGATGTCAACGCCCAGCCCCTTTGCGAGTGCGCGACACACGTCGACATCAAAGCCAACAAATTGGCGAGTGACTTGATCGGGGTAACCAAACGGTTCGCTGGCTTGAGTATGACCACAAATTAGTTTGCCCCTTGCTTTGATATCAGCAAGCGCATCGGCTTGTGCGGTACCGCCCAGCAGGGAGAGAAGGGTCAGGAGCGATAGTAGAAGTGATGGTTTCATTTGTTCTGCTCTCTTGAGTCAAAAGGTCACTTCAACACTGCAATTGATTTCTAATCCGTCAGTTCAATCTTGGCGTGCTTTAAGACCTCGCCCCACCGAATATACTCGGCGGCGACAAACTTTTGAAATTCAGCGGATGAAGCCATCAGCCCAGAGGGTAGGGCGACTTTTTCAAGTTGTGCAAGTACCTCGGGCTTTTTGAGCGTTTGCGTTAAGGCGTCATTGATTCGAGCGGTGACGGCATCTGGTGTCTTTGCAGGGGCAAAGAGCCCAATCCAGCTGATGGCTGTAAACCCTGGCACAGTTTCTTGCGCGGTTGGCACATCGGGCAATACACCCAAGCGTTTTTCACTTGCCACGGCAAGCGCGGTTAAGCGACCATCTTTGATGAGTCCGAGCAGCGGTGGCGTGTCCATCATGGTGGCGTCGACGTGACCGGCCGCAGTGTCGGCAACGGCCGGTGTTGCGCCTTTATAGGGGACGTGAACGAACTTGCCTTTCGTGGCAAGGGTAAACAGTTCAATTGCGAGGTGCGGAAACCCACCCACCCCAGCCGAGGACATGGTGATCTCTCTGGTTTGTGCCAAGGCAATGAGTTGAGCAAGCGTTTTGACGTTTGGTAAGGTCGGGCCCACAGCAATGGTTTCGGGCGTAAAGCCCAACATATTGATTGGAATCAGATCAGTGCGCGGATCATAAGGCGGCTTGCGCATGGTTTGGGGTGTGATCGCCGTTGGGCTCAAGCTCGAGACGAGCAAGGTGTGGCCATCAGGCGCCGCACGCACGACAGCGGTTGCCGCGATCGTGCCACTGGCGCCGGCTTTGATTTCAATGATGACTGAAGTTTTTAAAGCCTCGCCTAAATGCGGTGCAATCACGCGCGCGATGAGGTCGTTTGAGCCGCCTGCCGGAAAGCCGACAACGAGCGTGATCGGTTTTGCTGAAAAATCTTGTGCCACGGCTGCTGGCGATACGCTAAGCACACTCAGGGAAAAAAATGCAAGAAACAACAGCGTTCGGGCGTATGCCTGCATGGCGTGACTCCAGGATGGTTTTACAACACGTATCGCGCGAGATCTTGACTGGCAGCCGCTTCAGCAAGCTTGTCATTGACGTAGGCTACATCAAGCGTCACTGTTTTACCACTACTTGCTGAAGCATCAAAGGATAGATCTTCAAGTAGTTTTTCCATGACGGTATATAAACGTCGTGCGCCAATGTTTTCAGTGCGTTCATTGACTTCAAAGGCAAGCTCGGCCAAGCGGGCAATGCCTTCAGTGGTGAAGTCAAGGTGAACGTCTTCAGTGGCGAGTAGCGCGCTGTACTGTTTGGTGAGAGACGCATCGGTGTCGCACAAAATGCGCACAAAATCTTTGGCCGTGAGTGAGTCAAGTTCAACACGAATTGGAAAGCGTCCTTGTAGTTCTGGAATCAGATCTGACGGCCGTGACAAATGAAAGGCACCCGAGGCGATAAATAAAATATGATCCGTGCGAATCATGCCGTATTTGGTGGTCACTGTCGTGCCTTCAACTAACGGCAGCAGATCACGTTGTACGCCTTGGCGCGAAACATCTGCGCCACTGGTTTCTTGTCGCGCAGCAATCTTGTCGATCTCGTCTAAAAATACGATGCCGTGCTGCTCGACTTTGTGAATCGCCAACGTACGTAAATCATCTTCGTTCACGCGTTTAGAGGCTTCTTCGTCGATGAGTAGCTTGAACGCTTCTTTCACGGTCATTTTGCGCGATTTCTTTTTTTCGCGCGCCAGGCCCGCGAACATGCCTTTTAATTGCTCGGCCATATCTTCCATGCCCGGTGGGGTCATGATGTCCATTTGAGGAGCGGCTTGGGCGATCTCAATGTCAATTTCAGTCGCATCCAGGTGGCCTTCGCGCAGCCGTTTTCTAAAGGTCTGGCGTGTGGCAGTCTCTTCGCGAATGGGCGAACCATCCGCGGCACGTGGCGGTGCGAGTAAGACGTCGAGGATGCGGTCTTCGGCGGCATCTTCAGCCTGCGTACGCACCCGTTTCATTTCTTGTTCGCGCGTTTGTTTGATTGCGATTTCAGCGAGATCACGAATGATGGTGTCAACATCACGACCCACGTAGCCCACCTCGGTAAACTTGGTGGCTTCAATCTTAATAAACGGCGCATCGGCAAGTTTGGCGAGTCGCCGGGCAATTTCAGTTTTTCCGACGCCCGTTGGGCCGATCATCAAAATATTTTTTGGATGAATTTCAGTGCGCAGTGGCTCAGCGACTTGTTGACGACGCCAACGATTGCGTAGCGCGACGGCAACCGAGCGCTTGGCCCGATCCTGACCGACGATGTGCTTATCGAGTTCAGAGACAATTTCACTGGGGGTCATGGTTGAGGCAGACATACTTATTCCAGAGTTTCAATCAGGTGTTGTTGATTGGTATAGATGCAAAGGTCGCCCGCGATTTCAAGCGATTGTTTGACGATGACTTCGGGGCTGAGATCTGTATTACGTAGCAGCGCAAGTGCAGCAGATTGCGCGTAGGCGCCACCCGAGCCAATTGATGCAATCCCGTTTTCGGGTTCGAGCACATCGCCATTGCCTGTGAGCACAAGGGTGTGGTCGCGATCTGCGACGATCAACATCGCTTCAAGGCGCCGCAAGACGCGATCGGTGCGCCAGTCGCGTGTGAGTTCAACGGCAGAGCGCATCAAGTTGCCTTGATGCTTTTCGAGCTTGGCTTCAAAGCGCTCTTGCAGCGTAAATGCATCGGCAGTTGCACCGGCAAAGCCGGCAAGAATTTTGTCGTGATAAAGACGACGAATTTTGCGTGCAGTCGCTTTGATGACGATATTGCCGAGGGTGACCTGGCCATCACCGCCTAGCGCAACGCGATTGCCGCGTCTGACGCTGACGATGGTCGTACCGTGAAATTGTTCCATACTGACACTCTAGAGTAAAAAAGCACACTCAACCTGCTTGGAGTGTGCTTTGGGGGGCGTGAACTTAAAGGTGAACGATGGCCTGGTTTTAAACGACCAAGCTTGATCGAATCGATTTAATCTCCGAACATTTTTTGACGCATCTCACGGCGTTCTTGTGCTTCGAGAGACAGGGTTGCGGTTGGGCGTGCTAACAAACGGCGAAGACCGATTGGCTCTCCGGTTTCGTCGCACCAGCCGTACTCACCGCTGTCGATACGTGCGATAGACTGCTGAACTTTTTTCAACAGTTTGCGTTCGCGGTCGCGCGTGCGCAATTCAAGGGCGTGCTCTTCTTCAATGGTGGCGCGATCAGCAGGATCAGGCACAAATTGCGTTTCGCGCAGATGCTCGGTGGTGGCGCCTGCGTTATTCAAAATGTCTTGCTCAAGTTGGCGCAGACGATCGCGGAAAAAACCGAGCTGGCGCTCGTTCATGTATTCGTCTTCAGGCATGCGCAACAACTCAGCCTCTGAGGGCAAATTGTTTTCTGACAAGTCACCGGTTGATTTCGGATTTTTCTTGACGGCTTTTGCTGCGACCACAGCGGGTGCTGCTGGTTTTGTTGAGGGGGTGTTCTTGGAGGGCATGGAGACCTTAGCGGGTGTTGAAGTCTTGGCCGGGGAACTGGCCTTGATCGGAGTCACTTTTTTGGTGGCGACAAGTGGCATAGGCTTGAGCGGCGCAGTTTTTTTGGCGGCTGCGCCTTTGGTTGCCACGGATTTTGATGCCTTGGTTGCCTGAGTTGCCATGAAGTCACTCCAGTTAATTAGCCTCTGCGAATTTATTGCAGAGGAACTACTTTGCCAGACACTGCTCAAGACCTTTTGTGAAAATTTCTTGTGGCAGTTTGCGTCCGATGAAAACCATCTTGGTGTTTTTCTTTTCGCTGGCCAACCAGGGTTTGCCAGGCTCTGCGCCCATCATCATGTGCACGCCTTGAAACAGCATGCGACGATTGATGCCTTTCATGTACAAGATCCCTTTATAGCGCAGTAAATCTGTGCCGTATACCTGAACAACACCTCCTAAAAATTCTTCAAGACGTTCGGGATCAAAAGGTTTGTTTGACTTGAAGACAAAGGCACCAATGTCGTCGTTATGTGGCGGCTTGTGGTTGTGCGCAGGGTTAGTGCAAGTTGCTGGATCATGGTCGTGATCATGTCCGTGATCGTGGCCGTGGTCGTGATCATGGCTATGATCATGTCCGCAAGTGCTGTGATCATGATCGTGGCCATGCGCATGGTCGTGGTCGTGGTCATGATCGTGCGCGGCGTCAGGATGATCATCGGCCAAAAACTGTGGGTCGATATCGAGAATCGTATTTAAGTTAAAGCCGCTGATATCAATCAGTTGCTTGAGATCGGTTTCACCAAAGTGCACGGCTTCAATTGAGGCACGTGGGTTCATGTGCACGATGCGACGACGCAGCGCGGCATACTCGGGCTCAGTGACCAGATCTTTTTTCGATACCAGGATTCGATCGGCAAAGCCCACTTGCTTTTGCGCTTCTTCTTGCGTGTCGAGGGTTTCCATGCCGTGTTTGGCATCAACGACGGTAACCACCGCATCCAGGCGGTAGTAGTCGGCGATGTCATCGTCCATGAAAAAAGTCTGACACACCGGGCCTGGATTAGCCATGCCGGTTGTTTCAATAATGACGCGCTCAAACTTAAGTTCACCCGCTTGGCGCCGGGTACGCAAGTCATTAAGCGTGCGCATCAGGTCGCCACGCACGGTGCAGCACACGCAGCCGTTTGAGAGTTCGATGATTTCTTCGTCTTGGTCTTGAACGAGCAGTTCGTTATCGATACTTTCAGGGCCAAATTCGTTTTCAATGACCGCGATGCGCTTGCCGTGGTATTCGGTCAGGATGCGCTTGAGCAGCGTGGTTTTACCTGCACCGAGGAAGCCGGTGAGGATTGTGACGGGGACCATTTCGTCCGGATTTCGGGGGGAATTCATGAGCCAATCAACTTCATAAAAAACGGGTGAGGGTGCGGGGCACCGAACCAAACGCAAGCCCGAAGGCGAACGCCGGATTACAGCACAGCACACGGTTTGCAGCAAACATTTTGATTTGCTGCGGCTGGCTTAGGCGAACAGAGCTTAGACCTCAAGATCGGGGTCTTTTCACTATATTGGGGGTTGATGGCCAATTTCAAGGGGTTTAAACCCTTAAATGAAGATTTTCTTAGCTTTTTCGACCTGCGCGGGGGTGGGCAGAGTCGTAGGCCTTTGCCAAATGCTGAAAGTCTAACTTAGTGTAGAGCTGGGTCGTCGAAATATTGGCATGGCCCAGCATTTCTTGCACCGCCCGTAAATCTTGGGCGGATTGCAGCACGTGGCTGGCAAAGCTGTGGCGCAACACGTGCGGGTGCACGTGGGTGGGCAGGCCGGCCTGCAGGGCCAGCTTGGTGAGTTGACCTTGCACCACGCGCGGGCTGATGCGTCGCCCACGCGTGCCAATAAACAAAGCCATGGCATCTGGTGTTAACGCTTGGGCGGGCGCCAACTGAGGACGAATTGACAGCCAGACTTCAAGCGCCTCAATCGCCATGCCGCCAATTGGCACGGTACGGCGTTTGCCGCCTTTGCCCAAGACATGCACTTCGTGATCTGCCAGGTTGATCCAGCCTGCTGAGGTGTGCTCTTTTGTTTGTGTGTACTGCAAGTCAAGTCCGGTGAGCTCGCTTAAGCGCAGTCCGCTTGAATAAAACAGCTCAAAAATCGCCCGGTCACGCAAAGAGACTGGATCGGTTTTTGCCAGCAAAACCGGGGCCTCGAGCAAGGCCTGGGTTTGATCCACCGACAAGGCCTTAGGTAGACCTCGTGTCGCCTTTGGGGCTCGTACGTCGGCCGCTGGGTTGACGGATAGCCCGCATTGCGGCGCCCACCACTTATAGAACCCGCGCCACGACGCAAGTGAACGGGCCAAGCTGCGTGGCCCCAAGCCTTGTCCATGTAGTTTGGCTAAAAATTGACGAATATTGCCGTTGACCAGGGTATCAAGCGGTTTGCCATTGGCCAGCGTGATCAGTTGTTCGAGGTCTCGGCGATAGGCAGATAAGGTGTGCGGCGAATAGCGACGATTAAGCTCAAGGTGCTCAAGCCATTGTTGAGCAGGGTTGGGCAAGGTCACGGCCGCGCACTCAAACCGAAGTCAGACCTGATTCAGCAGGCCCAGAGGCTTTAAGCCTGGAGAGTGCAGCGCTCGCGAGCTTGCTGACGGTTTGCAGAAACGTGGTGCCCATATCAGGCGTAAAGCGCTCTGGGTCATCTGAGCCTAAGACCAGCAGCCCAAAGGCGGGCTCATTGGCTTGACCTCTAAGTGACAGTATGGCCAATGAGGCGGGTTTTTTATGTAACCAGCTCACGGCCGTGAAGTCGGTGTTTGCGCCGCAGTAGGGGGCGGCCAGCGTATTGGCAAAGTCGTGCACGGCGGCGTCAACTGGAGCGCCAACACCCTCAGCGGGCAAGTCAAGGCCCCATACGCGTAGGGCAACCTCTTGTAGATTGAACTGTTCGGCCAAGCCGAGCGCGACTTCACCAGGTAAGCGAATTGCCGAAGGCTCGGCCAACATCCGGGCGCACCACAAATTTAATTTCGTGGTGGTGGTTTCATTTAAGGCACCGTTGCGCACGAGTTCGGCCAACCGAAATTCAAAGTCACGCAAGCGCTCACGCAGCGTGAGAATTTGTCGCTCGCCTAACGAGATGGTGCGGGACTGATGAGGGTGTGGGACTTCAAGTGTTGAGAACAAGTCAGAATACTGAACAAAAAAATCAGGATTTTCTTGCAAAAATTTTGCAATGGATTGTGCGGTGTCGGTCATGAAGTGGAACTTGATAAAGAAGGAATCGAAGCGACCAGATGGTCAATGTCAATACTGCCTGAAAAAACGGTGACCGCTGGTCCGGTCATGCGTAACTGCGTGCCATCCCAGGCGATGCTGAGCCAGCCTCCGTGTGTGCGCACGCGCACGGGTGAGTCAAGTACGCCTCGGCGAATACCGGCGGCGACCGCGGCGCAGGCCCCGGTGCCGCAGGCGAGTGTTTCGCCCGCGCCACGCTCGTAGACCCGCAAATGAATAGTGTGTCGATCGACGATTTGCATAAAGCCTGCGTTGACACGACGCGCAAAACGCGGATGTGACTCAATAAGAGGGCCCAGCATGGCAACCGCGGTTTGTTCGACATCAGAGACAATTTGCACGGCGTGCGGATTTGAGATGGCCACAGCCGACAGCCACACCGTTTGCGGTGGCGCCGTGGCAAGCTCAAGCCCATAGAGTGTGTCTTGGCCCTGCGTTTTTGAGGCCAAGCCTTCAATGTCAAAAGGCAGATCGGCTGCAGAAAAGCGCGTTTGTCCCATCTCGGCGGTGACATCCCCGTTGGGCAACGCCTCGAGCGTGATTAAACCCGTTGCGATTTCGGCGCGAAGCGGGTTGCGTGACGAGAGCTTTTGTTCATGAACGAACCTGACAAAGCAGCGGGCTCCGTTGCCGCAGTGCTCAACTTCACCACCATCGGCATTGAAGATGCGATAGCGAAAGTCAGCTTCGGGGTGCAGCGGGGTGTCAACCAGCAGGATCTGGTCGCAGCCGATGCCAAATTGCCGATGGGCGAGTGCTTTAGCGCGGGCGGGGGTCATTTCAATGGACTGGCGGACCCCGTCTAGCATCACGAAGTCATTGCCTGCACCATGCATTTTGGTGAAATTCCACATCATGCCGCCATTATCCCCCATTCACCCACTGACAGCGTAGGGGATTCGCCAGAATTACTTAAATTGGCATAAAATTGCAACAGTCGCTGAGTTAACCGACAACTTGCGGAGCGACTGAGTTGGGCCAAGACTGAAATGTCTGGCTGACGAAAAAATAATTCTGCTAAAGCGTCGCGCCCAGTCCAACGTCTTAACAGGTGAAGGTTCAGGGGTGCAACGCACCTCCTAAACCACCTCTGGCTTTGCCAGTAAAGGACGTGAGCATGTCTACTAAGTCAAACGATTTTCTGTTTACCTCTGAATCCGTTTCTGAAGGCCATCCTGATAAGGTTGCCGATCAGGTTTCTGATTCGATTCTTGACGCGATTTTTACCCAAGATCCCCACGCACGTGTAGCAGCCGAAACGCTTTGCAACACAGGTCTGGTTGTGTTGGCGGGTGAAATCACCACCACCGCGAACGTGGATTACATCCAGGTTGCACGCGACACCATCAAGCGCATTGGCTACGACAATACCGATTACGGTATCGATTACAAAGGTTGCGCAGTATTGGTCGCCTACGACAAACAATCACCTGATATCGCCCAAGGCGTTGATCGTGCTTCTGACGATTATTTGAATCAAGGTGCGGGCGACCAGGGTTTGATGTTTGGTTATGCCTGTTCTGAAACCCCTGACTTGATGCCAGCGCCTATTTGGTATGCACACCGTTTGGTGCAACGTCAAAGCGAACTGCGCAAAGACGGCCGCCTGCCCTGGCTGCGCCCTGATGCCAAATCACAAGTAACGTTTCGCTATGTCAATGGCCAGCCTGTTGAAGTAGACACCGTAGTGTTGTCGACACAACACGCGCCTGAAATCACCCTTGACGAAATCAAAGCGTCAGTCATTGAGCACATCATTCGCCCAAGCTTTCCGGCTGAGTTGTTGACCCCTAAAACCAAATTCTTGGTGAACCCAACCGGTCGTTTTGTGATCGGCGGCCCCCAGGGCGATTGCGGTTTAACTGGTCGCAAAATTATCGTTGACACCTACGGTGGTGCTTGCCCCCACGGTGGTGGCGCATTCTCGGGCAAAGACCCCTCAAAGGTTGACCGCTCAGCAGCCTACGCTGCACGTTACGTCGCTAAAAACATCGTGGCTGCAGGGTTGGCAACGCAATGCCAAGTGCAAGTCAGCTATGCCATCGGCGTTGCAGAGCCCATCAACATCACCGTCTACACCGAAGGCACAGGCGTGATTTCGGATGACGCCTTGGCCGTCTTGGTACGCGAGCATTTCGACCTGCGCCCCAAAGGCATCGTCAACATGCTCGACTTGTTGCGCCCAATCTATGCCAAGACAGCGGCCTATGGCCACTTCGGCCGCAACGAGCCCGAGTTCACCTGGGAAGCCACCGACAAAGCCGCCGCGCTAAAAAAGGCAGCTGGTAAGTAATTGTTGTGTTGGCTTAGCGGCCACCATGACTTAAGTCTGGTAGCTGTTTAAACACAGTAAAAAAATGCCCCTGCACAGAGAGACCTGCGTAGGGGCATTTTCACGTGAGTTGGATCCCGGTGCTAAGCTGTACCGATGACTTCACCGACTCAAAAAAACAACCCCAGCCCAAGCCCCGAGACAGCCCCAGAAGTGGGTCAACCCGGCGCAGCCGACTCACCCTGCGTGGCCGTCTGCTCAACGTTATTCGATGACATTTGTAGAGGCTGCGGACGCACCGTCATGGAAGTGTCGAACTGGGTCTTCATGGACGACGCAGAAAAACAAGCCGTCTGGGTCAGAATAAGAGCAGAAGGCTACCCCAGGCGCCCCGGCACGACGTAAGCAAGAGAGATAAATGCTTAACCCGGCGTCAGTCGCAAGGTTTCAGCAAGCCCAAATCCCAAATCCCCAGCCAGCCCCAACCCCAAGGTCAGATCGGAGGCACCTAAATTTGCTCAGCACAATTTAGGTGCGTAGAGTCTGACCGGGCGCAAGCAAAGAAAGAGCGCAAGCAAAGAAAGCGCGCAAGCAAAGAAAGCGCGCAATAAAATGTAAGCAATCACTTATCAGACAGAACAGTACCAGCAAGCTTCTCAGACATTTTAGCCACCGCAGTATGATCCTGCCCAGGCCCGAGCATCGCGGCCGAGGCTGCCCACAACTCGCGACACAGCGCTGAAAAAGGCGCTGGCGTGTTGGTGTCTTTGCCAATGCCCAGAGCAATGCTTAAGTCCTTAACCATCAAATCTAAACCGAAGCCCGCGTTGTACTGACCCGACAACACAAACTGCTTGAATTTTTTCTGCGTTGAGTTGTTCATCCCCGTTGAAGAGTTCAACACATCAACCATTGCAGCCGGATCCAAACCAAAGCGCTTGCCAATCAGTAACGCCTCGATTCCAATTAAAAAGCCACCCGCCGAGACCAGATTGTTGAGCGCTTTCATCGCATGCGCCGAACCAACATCCCCCGTAGGCGTAATCGAAGTGCCCATACAAGACAAGACCGGACGCACACGCTCGAGCAAGTCTGCGCTGCCACCAAACATAATAGCCAGCTCGCCCGTTTTTGCGCGCGGCACACCGCCAGACACGGGGGCGTCAACCAAGTGACCTTTGGCGGCTGCGACCTGCTCAGCCAGCGTGCGGGTGATGGTGGGTACACCAGAGCTCATTTCGACGACAACGGCGTTTGGGCGCAGGCCAGCCAACACGCCATCAGGGCCATTGAGTACGGCTTCAACGATGGCGCTAGTGGGCAGAATCGTGATGATGATGTCTGAAGCCGCAGCCAGCGCACGATTAGACGCAGCAACCGTGCCACCAATCTCTTTGCAAAAGGCCTGGGCGCGTTCGGCCGAAGCGTCAACAATTTGAAGGGGGTAGCCAGCTTTATGCAATAACGCGGCCATGGGCCATCCCATGCTACCTACACCGACAAAACCAATGGTGGGTTGAGCGCTCATCTTTGACGTGCCTTTTTAAAAAGTGGGTTCAGTAGAGCCTGATTGTCTGTGTTTGGCTTTACCCATGTCAAGCGAGGCGCGTAACAGCGAGCTTGACAAGCACCATGGGCAGCTCTCAGAATGACCTACAAGCCGAGCAAAACGGCATCCGGAGACATCATGACACTACCAAATTATGAGATTTTTGCGTTGCGTTACGCCACCATGCCTAAGCGCACGCGTCGCGAGAACTTCATCACCCACGATCCACACGACGAACCCATGCCCATGGATTATTTCGTTTGGCTGATTCGTGGCGAGGGCAGAACCATCATGGTGGATACGGGGTTTAACGCCGAACAGGCTAAACAACGTGGGCGCGCACTGACTCGCTGCCCCGTGGGTTCGCTGGCGTTATTGGGTGTTGCCCCAGAAGATGTCCAAGACGTTGTGATTACCCATTTGCATTACGACCATGCGGGCAACATCAGCTTGTTACCTAATGCGCGATTTCATATTCAAGACGGTGAAGTGGATTACGCCTGTGGACGACACATGTGCCAAGGCTTGTTCAGACACGCCTACGATATCGAAGATGTGGTGAATCTAGTTCGTCGCGTGTATGCGGATCGCGTGGTGTTTCATAACGGACGTGAGACCCTTTACGAGGGTATTGAACTGATCAAAATCGGTGGCCACACAAAGGGCCTGCAATCGTTACGCGTGCACACCGCGCGCGGTTGGGTCGTACTGGCCTCAGACGCCAGCCATTACTACGAAAACATGGAAAAACCCTCGCCGTTTCCGATTGTGTTTCATCTAGGTGAAATGCTCGATGGCTACGGCATCTTGCGTGAAGCAGCCGATTCGCCCCAGCATATCGTGCCCGGGCATGATCCACTGGTGCGGGCGCGTTACCCATTTCATGGTGACCCAGCCAACGACATTGTGGCGTTGCATTTGCCACCGAAGGGCTAACATTTAGTCACACACTAAACGAGAAATACGTATTGCAAATGAGCCCGCACGCCCTTTAAAATTTAGGCATGGAAACACGACTCACTCGCTTAGAAGCTATCATCCCAACCCTCGCCACGCGCGAGGATTTGGCCTGCCTCGAAACTCGTATGTCGGCCTCAATTGCCAGGGTCGAAACTCTCATGGCTGCCTCAATTGGCAGGGTCGAAACAACGTTACACAGCGAAATGACCAAGTTAACGTGGCGCATCATGGCGCTGTTAGCAGGCTTGTTGCCAAGTCTGTTTGCGGCAGCCGTGTACGTGACCAAATACACCAACTAAGTTAAGCATTCCTGAACGATCAGGCTTTTTGAAACCTAAAGCCCTACCAGTTCAACCGGTTGTGTCACAAAATTTTGCTGCAAGTGCAAATTAAACGCGCTACAATTGTTACGCTTTTGAGGAGCGTTGCGACGAGTCCGCTGCAGTTTGCCGATTCGCCAGGCTCATTAGCTTTCACGTTACCGTTGGTGCTTTTGCCAACCTTAACGGCGCTCACCCAATCCTGCCAGACAGCGATTGAGGTGGTGCTCAATTTCACCCCAACATCGCATTGCTGAGCAGGCTCACCGGAGCCCTTCTCGCCATGACTGTTGCTACACACAAAAAATTTACTGACTTCTACGTTGCCGACCTTTCACTTGCAGAGTGGGGACGTCGCGAAATCCAGATCGCTGAAACCGAAATGCCTGGCTTGATGGCCACGCGTGAAGAGTTCAGCAAAACCAAGCCGTTGAAAGGTGCCCGTATCACAGGCAGCCTGCATATGACGATTCAAACGGCTGTGCTCATCGAAACACTGCAAGCACTTGGTGCTGAAGTGCGTTGGGCATCGTGCAATATTTTTTCAACCCAAGACCATGCTGCTGCAGCTATTGCGGCCGTGGGCACACCTGTGTTTGCCAAGAAAGGCGAAACCTTGGTTGAGTACTGGGAATACACCCACAAGATTTTTGAATGGCCAGGCGACCACCAAGCCAACATGATTTTGGATGACGGTGGCGATGCCACACTGCTTTTGCATCTGGGCACAAAGGCCGAGTCAGATTTGTCGGTGCTGAACAACCCATCGTCTGAAGAAGAAGTGGTGCTGTTTGCTGCGATCAAGGCAACGATCAAGCGTGATCCAAAATGGTACTCAACCCGTTTAGCCCAGATCAAAGGCGTAACTGAAGAGACCACCACAGGTGTCTTGCGCCTGTACAACATGTCAAAGAAAGGCGAACTCGCCTTTGCTGCGATTAATGTCAATGACTCGGTCACCAAGTCAAAGTTTGACAACCTCTACGGCTGCCGTGAGTCGTTGGTTGACGCGATTAAGCGCGCAACCGATGTGATGATCGCCGGTAAAGTTGCGGTCGTAGCCGGTTACGGCGACGTGGGCAAGGGCTCGGCTCAAGCCTTGGCAGCTTTGCGCGCACAAGTTTGGGTCACTGAAATCGACCCGATCTGCGCCTTGCAAGCGGCGATGGAAGGTTTCAAAGTGGTCACCATGGAAGAGGCTGCCGACAAGGCTGACATCTTCGTGACTGCTACGGGCAACTACAACGTCATCACGCGTGCCCACATGGACCGCATGAAAGACCAGGCAATCGTTTGCAACATCGGTCACTTCGATAACGAAATTGATGTCGTCGGCATTGAAAACCTGAAGTGGGAAGAAATCAAGCCACAGGTTGACCATGTGATTTTCCCAGACGGCAAGCGCATTATCTTGTTGGCAAAGGGTCGTCTGGTGAACTTGGGTTGCGGTACTGGCCATCCATCGTTTGTGATGTCATCATCGTTTACCAATCAAACGATGGCGCAGATCGAACTGTTTAGCCGTAACGAACAGTACACTTCGGGTCAGGTCTATGTGTTGCCCAAGCATCTTGATGAAAAAGTGGCTCGTTTGCATCTTGCAAAAATCGGCGCACACTTGTCAACATTGACACCGCAGCAAGCTGCTTACATCAGCGTTAAGCAAGAAGGCCCCTTCAAAAGCGAACAGTACCGTTATTAAGCCACTAACCGTGCGACCTTGTCTGCAGTGTTAGGCAAGGTCGCCTGGTCAAGCCCGTCGCTCGCTACGTTTTACTCACCCGGAGTTCATCATGACTTTGCTACTTGTCTGGATACTTAATGCAGTTGCCTTATTGGTCGTTGCATATGTCTTGCCCGGCATCGTTGTGGCGAGCTTTTGGTCGGCGATGTGGGCCGCGTTGGTGCTGGGTTTGATCAACATGTTGGTTAAACCGTTGTTTGTGTTGTTGACCTTGCCGATCACGATCGTGACCGTTGGTTTGTTTTTGTTTGTGATCAACGCGCTGATGTTCTGGCTGGCCGGCTCAATCCTCAAAGGCTTTCAGGTCAACGGCTTTTGGTGGGCAGTTGGGGGCGCGCTGTTGTACAGCTTGATTTCTGGCTTCTTGACGAACTTAATCAATAAATAATCAATGACGATGCAAGCTAGCCCGGCCTTTAGCCTAGAATTTTTTCCGCCCCGCGATGACGCTGCTAAACAGCGTCTTGTTGAGGGCGCACGGCAGATGTTGGTCATCGATCCGCATTACTGCAGTGTGACGTTTGGCGCAGGCGGTTCAACGCGCGATGGCACGTTAGATACGGTGCGTGTCTTGCGCGAGATGGGGCGCGATGCGGCACCGCACTTGTCTTGTATCGGTTCAAGTCGCGACGAGCTCAAGGCCTTGTTGCAGTTGTATCGTCAAGAAGGTGTGCGCCGCATTGTGGCGCTGCGTGGTGACATGCCTTCGGGTATGGGTGCCGATGCGGCAGGTGCGTTACGCCATGCTAATGATTTGGTTGAACTGATTCGCAAAGAAACCGGCGATTGGTTTCATATTGAAGTGGCCGCCTACCCTGAGATGCATCCGCAGGCGGCAGGGCCAGAACAGGATCTGGCGCACTTTGTGAACAAAGTGAACGCTGGTGCAGACAGCGCAATTACGCAGTATTTCTTTAACGCTGATGCGTATTTTGACTTTGTCGATCGCGCGCAAGCCAAGGGCGTGAACATCCCGATTGTGCCGGGTATTATGCCCATCACCAATTACACGCAGCTGATGCGGTTTTCAGAAATGTGTGGCGCTGAAGTGCCGCGTTGGATTCGACTCCGTCTGGCAGAAATGGGCGATGATAAAGAATCGATTCGCGCGTTTGGTACCGAGGTGGTGACGGATTTGTGCGAGACCTTGCTAGATAATGACGTGCCAGGTTTGCACTTTTATACCTTGAATAACGCTGAGGCAACGCTTGCGATTTGGCGCGGCTTGGTTGATTAACCTGATCCGACGTTGATGCGTACGTGAAGTAAAACGGCCTTCGAATCAGAAGGCCGTTTTGTTTATTGCGCGAGTCAGAATATTAGTCAGCGTATTGGTTTGCTGCCTTCAGCAAAGGTGCCCACTTGTCGATCTCTAACTTTAGCCACGCTTGCAGTGCGGCCGGAGTTTGCTTGGCTTCAGGGACGATCACTGCGCCTAAGTCGCCGGCTTTTTGAATGACTGCGGGGTCTTTGAGCGCATCTTTCACCGCTTTATTGACCGTTGCTACGACGTCAGGTGCCATGCCCTTGGGGCCATAAATACCGTGCCACACCACGATCTCAAAATCTTTTAAACCGCTTTCACGCAGCGTGGGGGTGTCGGGCAAGTAAGACAAACGTTCGGCTGAAGTGACGCCGTATAGTTTGACGGTGTTGCCTTTAATTTGTGGCAACGTCTGGGTAGTTTGATCGCACAACACATCAAGCTGGCCGCCCAACAGCGCAGTCATGGCAGGGGCCGTACCCGAGTAAGGAATGGCAGTAAAGCCTACGCCCAGCGCTTGTTGCAGCAAGGTGCCACAAAGTTGCGAGACTGCACCTAATCCAGCATTAGCCAGATTGATTTTGTCGCCTTTCTCTTTTGCGTACTTGATGAACTCAGGCATCGTGTTGGGCGGAAAATTTTTGCTGCCCAATAACGTCATTGGCACATCGGCAACCAAGCTGATGAAGGTGAAGTCGGTGAGCGCGTTGAATGGCAGCTTGCGATAAAGCGTTGGTGCAGTTGCCATGCCGTTGTGATGAATGAACAGCGTGTAGCCATCTGGGGCGGCTTTGGCCACAGCGTTTGAGGCGACGGTGCCACCAGCGCCCAGACGATTTTCTACGACTACGGTTTGGCCGAGGCTTTTAGACATGGATGCAGCTAACGTGCGCGCCAAAACATCTGTCGGGCCACCCGCCGCAAACGGCACAATCAGTGACACTGGTTTAGTGGGATAAGCTTGCGCGCTGGCCAGGCCAGTAAAAGCTGCGGATGCAAAGCCCGCGGCAAGCATGACACCGCGGATAGTTTTGGTAAAGGTCATCGAGATCTCCATGAGCAAATCAGTCAACAGCCTCAAGTTTAGTCGATGCTTGATCGATAAATCGACAACCTAAGGGATGTTTCGTTGATTTGGCTCAGAGGACTGCGAGTGAGGGTGCCGCGGGAACCCAACCTAGAGGGGTTGCGATCGCGTCAAGAAGGACGTCATGCGCTTGGGGCGCGAAGGCTTGATCGCTTGAATGACTGGCTTGAGTCAATAGACCCTGCCCCCAGGCAATGCCAATCTTGAGCGGTTTTTTGCCCGCGTGGTGCAAGGCCGCCAGACTGCGGTCGTAGTAACCGCCACCGTACCCAAGTCGGGCTGCCTTTGTTGTAAACCCGAGTGTAGGCACGAGCAAAATGTCGGGAATCAACGTCTGTTGACGCGGAGGTTCCATCACGCCAAAGCCTTGAGCGGTCAGTGTGGTGTTGGGCGTCCAGCGATGAAACTCTAGCGGGGCATGGCGTTCAACGATGACAGGCAGGCAGACGATCACTTGATTTTGGTCAAGTTGATGCAAGAGTGGGCGTAAATCGGGTTCGTATTCAAGCGGCCAAAAGCCTGCCACAATCAGGGGCGTAGATTGCTGCGAGACGTTATTCAGTGCCAGGCGCTGGTCAAACCACGCTTGCAAGCGCGCACATAGCGCTTGGCTGTCGTGTTGGCGCTCTGCCACAGACAGGGTCTGACGAAGCTTTCGCAAGCGCGTGCGCAGCAGGTCTGCGTTATTCTTTGACATGTGTCGCAAGGGTGCTGACAATTAGTGGTGATGAGGCGGTTCATGCGCGTGCAAACAAAGTATCAGAATTGTGGATTAAGCGGTAGTCGTGCGGTTGGGCGAGACGCTCGGCGACCAGTTTTTGGCGCCTGCAGCTCGACCCTCCCGACTTGGTTGCTGGGCGTTTGCGTGCTGTTGCTGTGCACTCAGCCGATGGTTTGGGCCCAGGGGGCGGCAACCCCGGCTGCGCAGTCTGCTGAGGGGCAAGGCCCTGCCCGGTTTGTGTTGCGTGCCGACGGCACCTTGGTGCCCGTGCCGGATGCAAGCACGGCGGCGACGAGCTCGTCTCAGGGCGCGGTGCCAACCCCGGGCGCGACGCAGCGTAGCGATGCTGCAGCCGCAGCGCCTGCAAGGCCAAGCAATGCTGCCTCGACGGCGCCTAATACCAGCGTACCTGCGGGCGCCTCGATTGCTGACTCAGACTCGACACCCGCCGCCCGCGCGGTGGCTGCAGCGCGCAACGCCATGAACGCCAAACAATTTGCGCAACTGGCCAGCTTTGTGCCGCAGGCACGTGGTGATGTGCTTGCGATGTATCCAGAGTACTGGTCATTGCGTACGCAGCTCGGGTCGACGCACATGCCGGGGGTCCAACAAACCCTGACCGAATTTATTGACAAAAATAAGGGTGCCTATCTGGCAGACCGACTCAAGGGTGAATGGATACTTGCAGCTGCACGCTCTGGTGACTTTGGTTCGGTACGTGATCTGGGTGATGTGACCAACCCGAATCCCCAGATTCTTTGTGCCCAGCTTGAGGCGCGTCATATGGCTGGCCAACGCGCAAGTGCTGCTGAAGCAATCAAAGTGTTTGCACCGTATGGCGCCTGTATTAAATTGTTTGATCAACTTGTCGCCGATCGTGTGTTGGGTTCTGCTGAACTCATGCCTTATTTGTACGAGGCGATTGAAAATAATAAGTTGCCGGATGCCCGTCGCTATGCGGCCTGGGTGTTTGAGCCGGCTGATTTGGCCATTTACGACGCCATGATTCGCGACCCCGTACCGTGGCTCAACACTCAAACCGGGCAGCGTTCAAGTGCGCGTAACGATATTG
>CALQNE010000014.1 GCA_943331855.1 Bordetella parapertussis | reverse complement strand
GGTCAGGGAAGGGCGGTCGTGATCGCCGTGCGTCCAGAAAACATTTCTTTATCTGCCATGGCTACGCAAGGCTCGTTGCCCGTTCGCGTTCGGCAATTACAGTTTTTAGGTGTTCAGACCAATTACGAAATTGAAGTGTTTGGCCAAACGCTTGAAGTGACCGAGCTAGGTACCTTGCCGCGCTTTGAGGCAGGGGCAGCAGCCTTTATGACGCTGCCCCCTAAACAGTGCTGGGGTTACCCAGCCTAAGCTGGCGCTTGAGTTAGCCCGCCTAAGCTAGTGCTGAGGTTACCCCGCCTAAGCTGACTTACTTGCTTTTATCTTGCTCGACGACCAGATGGGTGTGGGCAAGTTTGAGTAACGGGCAGGCAACCCCTTGACTCACACCACGCCGAATGAGCTGTCCCAAAATATGCTCGTGCTCAGTCATATTGCCTTGCGTCAGATCTCTAAGCATGGATGCCGCAAAGTTTGATTTCACGTTGGTCAGCATATCAAGTGAACGCTTTTGTGCGCTCTCTTTGGTTGGGAAACCATTCGCTGCTGCGATGGCACAGCTTTCGGCATAGAGGCTGGTGGTGCTTTCGATCCCCCAGGGGGTGGCCGAGATTTTACCGACGTGACCACGACAGAGGGTTGTCATGCCTGCCAAACTCGCCAAGAACACCCACTTGTCCCACAGAGACTGCTCAATATTATCGCTGTATAAACGATCAAACCCAGCGTTTTCACACAAAGCAAAAAAATCTCGAGCAATTTTTTCATGTGCGGCTGAGCGATGACCCACCGTGAGCATATGCAGATCTGTTAATTGTTTGACTGCGCCAGTGGGTGAAATCGTAGCGGCAATTTGGGCAACACCTCCCATCACACGATCTTTGCCAAATTTTGCATCAAGTTGTTGAATGTGATCCAAACCGTTTAAAAATGGCAAAAATACGCCTTTACTGCTGGCACCCTCAAGGCTGGCCAACGCATCTTCAAAGTCGAAAGATTTTGGCGCTAGCACGATCAAGTCGTACTCAGGCTTAAGTTGCGCTTTTGTAATCACTTTGGGTTGAACGGTGAAGCTCTCTTTGGGCGTTTCGATGACGAGGCCCTCGGCTTGTATTTTTGCGTGTCGTTTATCGCGCAAGAGATACGTGACATCTGCGCCAGCTTGAATGAGTCGAGCCCCGAAATAGCCGCCAACGCCGCCTGCGCCCAAAATTAGAATTTTCACTTGCTATCTTCCTTGCTGATCAGGTTATATGGTTGGTTTATGATCACTACAAACAGTTAAACGCATCATTACATAAAAAACACAATTCTGGAGACCGAATTGAGCGACATGCGAAAAATCATGAGTTTTTTGGGGGTCCTAGCTTGCCTGTCTGGCTTGTCCCCAACGGCCTACGCCCAAGACACTTATCCTACGCGGCCCATCAGCCTGGTAGTGCCCTTTCCTCCGGGTGGCGTTGCGGATATCGTCGCCCGCCCGGTTGCGCGCGCGATGGGACAGTTTTTAAATCAAACGCTGGTGATTGAAAATAAAGCAGGTGCTGGCGGAGGCATTGGGATGGCTCAGGTTGCACGTGCGGAACCGAACGGGTATCACCTTCTGTTTGCCTTGTCGTCTGTTGTGGTGATTCCAGAGGCGGATCGCGTACTCGCTCGAGCGCCCATGTATCAGTTAAATCAACTCAAGCCGATCGCACGCTTTGCCGCGGATCCAACGGTGCTGGTGGTGAAGGCTGATAGCCCATGGCAAACTTATTCTGACTTGATTGCTTATGTAAGAGCCAACCCAGCAAAAGTATCGTTTGGCTCATCGGGTAATTATGGCTCAATGCATATTCCGATTGAACAGCTCAAAGTAGCAACGAATACCAGCATGTTGCACGTTCCATATACCGGTGCAGGTCCTGCAGTTGCTGCACTGTTAGGGGGGCAGGTTGATGTGCTATCCACGGGCCCAGCCAGCGTCGTGCAGCAGATTCAAGCTGGCAAGCTACGTGCGCTTGCGCATTGGGGCTCGGGTACTTTAGAAGCACTGCCCCAGGTGCCTAGCCTATCTTCACTTGGCGTTCCTATTGTGTACGCACAATGGGCGGGGCTATTTGCGCCGGCGGGTGTCTCTGATTTGATCATTGCACAGCTGCGAGAGGCGGCAAAATTTGCTGCAAACGATGTGGCCACCCAGAAGGCCTTGCTTGCTGCGGGGACGGTGATGCAATATCAAGATACTGAAGCGTTTTCAGCCTATGTTCAAACGGACGCGGAGGCGATGAAAGCGTTGGTGCAAAAGATTGGTAAGCTTGAGTAGTTTAAAACTCAAAGCCACCCTGACGACGAATCGCCTCTGAGCGCGAGTCCGTTAACCAAGCACTCAACTTTTGAGCCAAGGCAGGCTGGGTCGATTGCGTGCAGATGCCAAGTGTGTAGTCGGTTGCCAGTTCAAACTCTTTGGGTAAGTTGGCGACCAAAACGACACCCGCGGTGTAATTAATTTCAGTGGCCTGTGTGCAACCAATTAAGCCGGGCTCATCGCATTGCGCCATCGCTTTCATCGCGGTTGCGCCATTTGAAAATTCACGCAAGCGCGCTTTGACCTCTTGTTCAAGCCCAAGCTTAACGAGTACCTGCATAAAGTGAAGGCCGGCAGTTGATTTTTTGGTATCGGGGCAGTAGATTGCGCGCGCCTGACGAAATGCCTGAGACAGTGCAGCAGGCGTGTCGACCAGTGGGTAGCTTGTGCTTTCTTTGACGGCAATGCCGGTTTGTACTTTACCTAAAGACCGGGCGCTATCAGCACGAACGTGCCCAGACGTAATTAAAGCCTCGACAAGCGAACGTGTCAAAATGACGACATCGCAGGGTTCGCCCGCGAGCAGGGCGTCTCGCATTTCTCCAACGGCGCTGAAGCGCCCTTCGATGACACAGTGATGTTCTTTCTCAAAGGTTTCTTGAATGCCTTTGACGGCAGCGGCCGCAGCCCCTCCGCTCAGTATTTTTAACGTCACTGTTATCTCCGGGGTGAAGTCATTAATCAGGCTTTGCACCCGAGCGTTCGATAATTTTTGCCCATTTTTGAACGTCTTGTTCGAGAAAAGATTGAAAGCCGCTGGGCGACATTGTCATTGGGGTAGCACCTTTCTCACCCCATTGTATTTTTACATCTGTGCGTTTGCCGATTGCAGTCATAACGGAATTTAAGCGGTGAATAATTTGGATTGGCGTATTTTTTGGCGCCATCAGACCGAGCCAAATAGTCGTTTCGTATCCAGTCACGCCCGCTTCAGATAGCGTTGGCAGACCGGGCAAAATTTCAGAACGATTGAGGCCTGACGTGGCAAGGGCTCGCACGGTGCCGGCTTTGGCGTGATCGGCCATCGTGGTGACTGCATCAAACATCAGATCAACTTGCCCACCCAAGAGGTCGGTGCGAGCGCCTGAACTAGTTTTATACGGGATATGTATGATGTCAACGCCTGCCATCGCTTTGAAGAGCTCGCCGGCCATATGGTAAGGGGTGCCGGTTCCGGAAGATGCGTAATTCAATTTGCCGGGTTTGTTTTTTGCTAAGGCGATTAGCTCGGGTAAAGTTTTTGCAGCGACACTCGGGTGCACCACCAAGAGCAGATCAGAATAATTAATGGGTGCAATTCCAATAAAATCTTGGAGTAGGTTGTAAGGCTTTTTGGGGACCAACGACTCATTGACGGTTTGTGCATTTGACATCAAGAGAAGTGTATAGCCATCGGGTGCAGCCTTCGCGACAAAGTCCGTACCAATAATTGAACCCGCACCAGGCCGATTTTCAATAATAAAAGTTTGGCCTAACGACGCTTGTAACTGTTGACCTATAAAGCGCGCGTAGTTATCAGCGGGGCCACCGGCGGCAAAGGGCACGACAATTTTGACTGAATGCGGGGGGTAGTCTTGTGCTTGACTGTTGGTCAAGAAAGCGAGTGCTGCCAGCAATAAGGCGAAGGCGGCTTGAGTTGGATTGAACTTGCTCATGCAGATGATGTCACTTTTGAACGGGCCATTGATAAGATGAAAATTCTTCGCGTAACTTGAGTTTTGCCATTTTTCCAGTGGCAGTTAAAGGGATTTGATCCACAAAAACGATGTCATCGGGTAGCCACCATTTTGCAAATTTTTCTGACAACATTTGCAGTAATACGGCTTTGAGCTCGCTAGCGTCGATTGTAGAGGTTTCTCGTTTGACGATCACTAATAAAGGTCGCTCGTCCCACTTTGGGTGCGCAATTGCGATGCAGGCTGCCATCGCAACGTCGGGGTGCGCACTGGCGACATTCTCTAGGTCGATGGACGAGATCCATTCCCCACCTGACTTAATGACGTCTTTGCTTCTGTCGGTGATTTGCATATTGCTGTCTGCATCAAGCGTCGCGACGTCACCTGTTGGAAACCAACCGTCAATTAAAGGGCTGTCGGTTGCCCCAAAATAGGTATCAATTGTGCAGAAGCCTCTAACCATTAAGTCGCCAAAGGCTACGCCATCGTGGGGTAACGCTTGGCCCTGGTCGTCTACGATCTTCATATCGACGCCAAAAATAGGTCGACCTTGCTTGGCCAAAATACGTTTTTGTTCCGTTTGGTCTTTCAAAAGATCCTTATGTTTGAGTCGAGCAACTGAACCCAAAGGGGACATCTCGGTCATTCCCCAGGCGTGAATCACTTGAATCCCTTCGTTTTCGAAGGCTTGGATCATTGCAGGCGGACACGCCGACCCACCAATCACGGTGCGCTTGAAGGTGGTGAATTTAATCTTGTTGGCAAGCGCGTGTTGCATGAGGCCGGCCCAGATTGTAGGGACTCCAGCAGACATCGTCACAGACTCTTGTTCAATCAGTTCGCATAACGAAGCGCCGTCTAATTTGGCACCCGGAAACACCAGGCGTGCCCCGGCGAGAGCGCAAACATAGGGGAGCCCCCAGGCATTGACGTGAAACATGGGTACGACGGGCATAATCGAGTCGGACGCAGTAATGCCGAAGGCATCAGGTAGCGCAGCAGCATACGTATGTAGCAGGGTTGAGCGATGACTATATAGGGCGCCTTTGGGGTCGCCCGTCGTGCCAGAGGTGTAGCAAAGGCTTGAGGCGGCCCGCTCGTCGAAGACGGGCCACTCGTAGTCGCCCGACTCTTTGGCTAACAGCGTTTCATAGCATTCTATGTCTACTGAAGTGCTGACAGGCATTTTGTCTGAGTCTGTGAGGCAGATCCAGTGCTTGACCGTTGGGCATTGGCCATGAATCGTTTCCACGAGCGGCAAAAAGCTGGTATCAAAAAATATAATCTGATCCTCTGCATGATTGACGATGTAGCGTAGCTGCTCGACAAAAAGTCTAGGGTTGATAGTGTGGCAGACCCGCGCGCTACCCGAAGAACCATAATAGATTTCAAGATGACGATAGCCGTTCCAGGCCAAAGTACCAATGCGTTGGCTCGGTTTGATCTGCAGCCTATCAAGCATTTGAGCGACTTTTTTGGCTCGCGTATGGCATTGCGCATAGGAGTAACGATGAAGATCACCTTCGGTACGCCGGGAGACGATTTCAGTGTCGGCATGATGCCGTGCAGCATGAGACAAAAGCCCCGATATCAGCAACGGTTGGGTCATCATCTGGCCCATCACCAGGGCCGAATTCTCGATTGTTCTAGCCATCGCCATTCCTTGTCTCAAACGCACCCATCGCCTCAAGCGTGCTTCGTGTCGTTATCATATCGTTAGTTTGAAATGTACACTCGTTATTTAGCGAGGGCACGGCATTTTTGCCGAAAGCATCGGGCGTGATTTTTGGGGATATTTGTGAAAATAAGACGATTAAGCGCTTGGTTACTGCTGAACCTGTTGCTGCTGGTCAGTTTAGGTCGTATTGCGTCAGCACAAGAATTTCCGGTTGGGCAAACAATTACGATTATTGTGGGCTTTGTGGCCGGGGGTGGGACAGATACCTCAACCCGAATTATTGCTAAAGAGCTTGCCGCGAATTTAGGTCAGGCTGTTGTAGTCGAGAATAAGCCTGGTGCTGGGGGCATGTTGGCGGCGCAATACGTTGTGAATGCCAAATCGGATGGTACGGTGTTGATGTTGGGATCGATTGGTCCGATGGCTGTGATACCGCACTTGATGAAACTTTCTTTTGACCCTTTGCGCGATTTAGCGCCCATCACGATGGGAGTGAGTTTCCCTAATGTATTGGTGGTGCCGCCTTCTTTGAATATCACCACCTTGGCCGAGTTTATTGCGCTCGCGAAAAAAAATCCGGGTAAGTTGACCTATGCCTCAACGGGGGTTGGATCTGCTGCGCATTTGGCGGGTGAATTGCTCGGGCAACGCGCGGGTATCGAAATCGTACATATCCCGTATAAAGGTGGCAGCGCTGCAATGATTGATTTGATTGGCGGACGCATCGAGGCGTATTACTCTACGCCATCGTCTGCCGCTTCACATATTCAAAGTAAAAAACTTGTGGGATTGGCAACCACTGGATTGACACGGCCTGACTCGTTGTCTAGCTTACCAACCATTGCTGAATCGGGTTATCCAGAGTTCAATGCTTCAAATTGGTACGCTTACCTTGCGCCTGGAAAAACGCCAACCCCTATTCTCGACCGCTGGAACGCAGAGTTTGTCAAAGTGCTGACGACGCCTGCGGTTCGAGAGGCTTTGCTGTCGCATGGACTCATCCCGGATCCGATGACTCGTCAAGCGCTAGCTGACTATATGGCGAAAGAGTCAGCCATTTGGAAAGCCGTTATTCAAGAGCGCAATATTAAAATTGATTAAATTCCAGTAAGCAGTTTTTCTGGTGCGAACGGATATTTATTGCGCCGTGCGACGTGCGATCTGAACACTGCGGCGTTCATGCTCTTTGTTGTAGCTAAAGGCGAAGGGCATTGGCTTGCTGTTTGTCGCTTGCCGGTAGGCCTGAGCCAAAGATTGTTGTTTGTGAGGACTAAATTGCTCGAAGGGTAACGAAAATCCTCCATACAAATCCACATTACCAATTTTTTTCAGGAAGGCATAGTCGACACCCGTTTCATCTTGAACGACGATTGGACTATTTTTGGTAATCATGTCGCGCAAAACAATAAAATTACCGTCTTGCAGTAAGTGTGACGCAGCTTTAATCAGCATTGGATGTTGAGTCATCTGACTCAACCAGCCTCTCATGGGTTCATTGACTAAGAGATTTTGGTCTGATAAATCAAGACTGACATAATCCAGTGCGACAGTTTTGCCATTTTTTTTCAGTACCAGGCGAACAGATGTCCAAGGGCCGGCAGACTTAATAAATTGCCCTGAAGCAGAGTCATAGGCGATGGGATAGAGCTCAGCCACATCGTAGCCTGTGTAAAGTGCGAAAGTAATCAGGATCGTCGTGATGCCGATATGGGCGCTTTTGGCGAAGCGGTCAGCCTCAAGTTCGGCCGTAATAAAAAACGCGTTGTAGGCAAAGCGTTTCCATTCGCGCAAAAATTTTGTTTGAAAATGCTGTGCACGCTCGGGCGACATTTGCGCGAGCAGAGCGGGTTCACCTGCCGCTTGCATGGCCACCATGACATAGCGATCAGCATCAGGGTAGAGTTGATTGACGGTCACAAAATCAGGGCCAGAGAAGGGGTAGAAAACAGTACCGGCACGGGGGAAACGAATTTCAGTCTTCGCCCAGTCTGTCATTAATAAGCCGTGATCTTTTTGGTAGACCGCCCAAGACTCATCTGCTGCCTTTTTATTGTCGCTCGTTAAAAATGGAAACGCGTCAGGGGTAGGGTGCGATCCGACAAAGTACTGCCCCTGTTTGTTTGCCGAAGCATTGCGCACTGGCTGAGCGCTGACCACGGGTGCTGCTACGGGTTCGCTGGGTGTGGTCGTAGGTGCGCGCGAGGCGACTTGTTCTGACGGGGCGGCTGTTGGTGTTTGCGTACGACCGATTGAGGGGATCCCGAAGGCGCACAGAAGAAATATTGCAGTGATTGCAGGACGAGCAAACCAGTTCATGTTTTCAGTCGATTGATTAAAAAAGGACAGTGTCAAGGTAGAGGCACGCACTGCGTGCGCAAGATCATACCTTACCTAGCGAGGCCTCGGGTGTTAGACGATTGAGCGTGCCGAGGTGATCCCGCCGTCGACCGTAAAGATGGATCCAGAGGTATAGGCCGACTTATCCGAGGCCAGATAGACGCACAAGTCGGCAATTTCTTCTGAAGTGGCCGCGCGACCCAACGGAAGTTTGGCCAGGAGCTCGCCAGTTCGGTTTTCATCGCCAAACTGGTCCTTGGCGCGACGGCGCAAGACCTTTTCAATACGGGGGGTTGAAACGGCCCCTGGGTTAACCCCAAGCACCCGAATGCCATCGCGCAGGCTTCTGCCGCCAATCGCGCGGGTGAAGGCCATCAGAGCGGCATTGCCGGTGGTACCGGCAACGTAATCAAAATCATAGTTCTCACCGCCAATACCAATATTGTTGATGATGACGCCTTGCCCGCGCGCTTTGAAGATTGGGTAGAAAGCTCGGGTCATGTCAATGTATCCCAAGACTTTCAGCTCCCACCCTTCGCGCCACTGAGTCGCGTTGACATCCCACAGGTTGCCCCCTGGAATTGTGCCGGCGTTATTTACTAAAATATCGATATCAGAAGCTTGTGCCACAATTTTTTCAATTGCACCGGCTTGCGTCATATCAAGGGCAATGACTCTTGTTGGCACATTGAAGCGTTTAAGTAAATCGCTCGCCAGTGCGTTGAGTCGATCGCCAGAGCGGGCGACGACCGTGAGTTCGCACCCCTCGCGCGCAAAAGATTCGGCAAGTGCCTGGCCGATACCTTGTGAAGCGCCTGTTACAAGTACTTTTTTGCCGGTTAAGTTGAGGTCCATCGTATTGATCTCTTTAAAGGTGTGTCAGGGTGCTGATTTTTTTAGGACTTCCTGGAGTTCTTCCATCGCACTCGGGTTGTTGAGTGCCGAGAGATCCCCGAGTTTTTCTTGCATGAAAATATTGCGGATCAAACGACGCATCACTTTTTGACTACGCGTTTTTGGCAAATCTTTCATGATGTAGACTTGGCTGGGGCGAAAAGGCTTGCCCATGCGGTTGGCGACGTGATCTTTAATCAATATTTCAAGCGCCGCGGCTTCACCCTTGTAATCCGGTGACGCGATCACAAAGACGACGAGTTTCTGCCCTTTGCTTGGGTCCGATACGCCGATTGCGGCGGCCTCACTGACTTCTTTGAGTGCAAGCAAAATTTCTTCGACCTCAGCCGGTCCTAGACGTTTTCCTGCGATTTTTAACGTATCGTCCGAGCGCCCCAAGATATAGAAATATCCTTGATCATCATGCAAGGCCAGATCGCCATGAATCCATTGCCCTGGGATTGTGCGCCAGTACGAATCCAGATAGCGAGCATCGTCGTTCCAGAAAGACCGTGTCATGCCGACGTAGGGTGCACGAATGGATAGTTCACCAATTTCATTTTTAACCGAGGCCCCAGCGGCATCGACGACATCGGTCATGACGCTGGGGCTTGCGGTGTTAAAGGACCCGGCTGCAATCGGTTTGATCACAACGCTCGAAAGTAGTGCGCAGCTTGCCTCGGTGCCGCCCGTGACGTTAATAATGGGACAGGTGCCATGGCCGAAATAGGTTTCAAACCATTTGAAGTGCACAGGATCTATCGGTTCGCCTGCAGTGATCAAGAGACGAATTGAGGAGAGATCGGGCTCAAGCGCAACCGCTGCATGACTGGCATACCCACGAATGAGTGTGGGTGAGGCGCCGTAGACGGTGACACGATAGCGTTCGATCAGTTTGCCCATCCGCGTCCAGTCAGGATAGTCGGGTGCACCGTCATAGGTGACCAAGGTCGCGCCATTTAAGAGTGCCATGGTTGATACAAGCGGCCCCGCGATCCAACCCATATCGGCAGGCCAGCAGACGACGTCGCCGCGGCGCACGTCAAAATGAACATTCGAGTCGTGCGCCATTTTGAGCGGAAAGCCACCGTGGGTATGCACTGGGCCTTTAGGCTTGCCGGTGGTGCCTGAGGTGTAGATGACCATAAAGGGATCATCAGGCGACATTCTGGCGGATGGGACGTGTTGGCCTGAAGTTTGTGTCGCCACGACTGACCAACTGAGGTCGCCCTCTTTGAGCGGCGGGCCTTCGGGGGAATGTTTCCAGATGATTCGTTCGATGGTCGGGAGTTGTTGGCATGCGGCTTCGACAATTGCGCGCGCATCAACAAAGTTCCCGCGGCGGCTAAAACCAGTCGAAGCGATCAACATGCGTGCCGTGCAAGAGGAGAGACGCGCAACAATGGCGTCGACACCAAAGCCGCTAAACAGCGGTACAACAATTGCACCTAAATACGACAAGCCGAGCAGGGCTACGTTTGCTTCGATTCCGTTTTCGATTAATAGGCCAACGCGATCTCCACGTTGAATTCCCAGCTTTGAAAGGCCTGCGGCAAAGTTCTGTACGCGGATTTTTAATTCAGAGAAGGTGACAATTTCAGGAGGGATTTGCTCGCGCTCTGCGATCAGTGCGGGTTGTTGCGCGGTTGCTGGGTCTTCAGACCAGCGTAAGACGGTGTCAACCCAATTAAGCTCGCCACCCGTAAACCAATTTGGAAATTCGACCCCTTGTGAAGTATCGATATATTGTGTGTACTCTTTTGACCAGACAATGCCGCAGAAGTTGTTAACTTCTTTCCAATACTTGGCGGGTTGTTCAATCGAAAAGCGATAAAAAGCTTCGTAATCAGTGAAGCCCAAGCGCCGCATCAAGCGTGCAATGTTTGAGTCGCTGAGATCTTCTGCGCGAGGTTGCCAGATGGTTTGTTCAGTGGTTGCCATGTCAATCTCGGTGTCTTAGTTGATTGTGAGCCCACCATCAACTGTCAGAATGTGCCCCGTTGTAGAAAGCGATTCATCCGACGCCAGATATAAAGCGGCATAGGCGACATCTTTTGGTGGCACGACCCCAAACATTTGACCAGATAGAAACTTTGAAGTGACCCCATCGTCTTTAAGCAGTGTGAGGACTCGATCGGTACCCGTTGCCCCGGGCGCGATTGCATTGATTCGAACGTTTTTCGGGCCATACTCAACTGCCATTGAGCGGGTGAGGGCACTGATGGCGCCTTTCGCTGCGGTGTAAGCGTCCTTTCTGTGCGTACCAATTAACGCCACGACTGAAGTCATGTTGACCACCGCACCGCCACCACTGGCGATAATGGCAGGTATGCCATATTGGCATCCGAGCCACGTACCGAATAAATCAAGTTGTATCTTGCGCCAAAACTCTTCGGTCGCGCCTTCGGTGACTGACCCGTCTTTTACGGTTGAGCCGCCGGCATTGTTATGCAAAATATTTAACTTACCAAAGGTCTTCACGCAACGCTGAACGGCCGCCTCAACTTGTTCCGCTTGCGTGACGTCTGCCTCGATAAATAGACAGTCACCCCCTTGAGCCTTAATCAGTTCGACGGTCTCGGCACCGCCAGAAGGATTTTTATCAATGAAAGCAACCTTTGCACCTTCTTGGGAAAACAGCAGAGCAGTTTCACGGCCGATGCCTGCGCCAGCGCCAGTAATCAGCGCGACCTTGTTGGATAGTCGTCCCATGGTGATCCTATTAAAAATTAAATGCCTAAATAAGCGCGTTGAACGTCTGGACTGTTCGACAGATCTTTTGCAAACCCGTGCATTGCGATTTCGCCACGTTCGATGATGTAGGCATAATGAGAGATCTCAAGCGCAATCTCGGCATTTTGTTCGACTAATAAGATGTCAACGCCGTCTTGGGCGATTGATTGAATAATATTGGCGATGGTGTCAACGATCGCAGGCGCTAAGCCAATTGTTGGCTCGTCGAGTAATAGCAATTTTGGTGCTGCCATCAGTGCGCGTGCGACTGCGACCATCTGCTGTTGACCGCCGCTTAGGCTACCCGCTAGAACAGTGAGCTTTTCGCGTAAAGCCGGAAAATATTCAAGTGAGCGTTCAAAGTCGCGTGCGATGGCCGACGGATCTGAACGCTGATAGGCGCCCATCTGCAAGTTCTCAGCGACAGTCATACTTTTAAAAAGACGACGTCCTTCAGGAACAAGCACAAGCCCTTGCTGAACGAGCACATCAGTTTGAGTGCCACGGATATTTTTTCCATACAGTTGGATGGTCCCACTTTGTGCGGTCAACAATCCGGTCAAGGCCTTCATGGTTGTCGATTTACCCGAACCATTTGAGCCAATAATGGTGGTGATCTTGCCGCGCACAACTGAAAAATCAATACCCTTGACCGCAGGCACAATGCCGTAGTTGATCACCAGGTCAGACACCTCGAGTGCGTGTTCGGTCGTCATGCTCGTTTGCCCAGGTAAGCCGCTATTACCGCAGGGTTTGTCTTGATTTCATTTGGGGTGCCCATGGCCAAGAACACGCCATGATCTAACACCACAATGCGATCGCAGATTTCCATCACCGCTTTCATATTATGCTCAACTAACAAGATTGAGATTTTGAACTCGTCACGGATTTGTCTAAAAATCGTTAAGGCGCCACCGACCTCGGTTTGATTCAGTCCGGTGAGGGGTTCGTCAAGACAAAGTAATTTTGGGCGTGTGGCAAAGGCAATGGCGATGCTCACCATGCGCTGTAAACCATGGGGTAAGTTGCCCGCGATCTCTTGCAGATGATCAGACAAATTTAAAATAGCCGCAGTTTCGTGCACACGTCGCTCGCGCTCGCTTTTCGAACGAATCATGCTGAAGGTTGCGATCAGAATATTGTCATAGACCGTCATATCCGATAACAAACTATCGTGCTGAAAAGTGCGCACCAAACCTTTATGACAAACCTGTGCGGTCGTCATTTTCGAAATATCTTCGCCAAAAAACGTGACGCGCCCATCAGACAATGGATAAAAGCCACTCACGCAGTTAAAGGTTGTGCTTTTGCCTGCACCGTTTGGTCCGATGAGGCCGACAATCTCGCCAGCTTGCACGTCAAAACTAAGTTCTGAGACAGCGGTCAACCCGCCAAAGCGGCGCGAGAGACGATCAACTTTTAATATCGTTTCTGTTGTCATGGAGTTTTCGCGTGCCTAGTGTCTAGACGAAACTTGCGCTCTGGGGGCAAGTTTTAAAAAATTTCGAATGATGCCGACCAAACCATCAGGCATGAGCAGCACGGCGATGACAATCGCCGAACCGTAAAAAATATGCTCGTAGGGCCCAAAGCCCATTGCCACCTGCGCTAATAGTGTCAATATGGATGCGCCCAGAATCGGCCCAGCAATATGTGACTCGCCACCCACCTTGATGTATGCAAGGGTGTACACGGCCAATAAAAAGCTAAAGTCGCCGGGGCTAATGACATTGTTGGCGTGCGCGAGTAGTGCGCCGCCAATGCCTGCGACAAAGGAAGAGATCGCGAGACACAGCACTTTGGTCAAATGAACATTAATTCCCACCGTTTGCACGATGGCATCATTATTACGGATCGCCACTAAAACTTTGCCGAAATCTGATTGCTCGAGTTGGTACAAAGCAAGTAAAAGCAGCAGCACAATCGCGACGATAAAAGTGGGGTAATACTCGGTGAGCAGCACCGGAGGAAAAATTCCGATCATTCCAGAATTACCGCCGATATATTCAATCTGTGTGTAGATCATTCTAAGCACTTCGGTGAAGGCAAAGCTGATCAACATAAAGTAGGGGCCCTTGGTGCGCAAGGTGATAAAGCCCACAATCAGACTCAATAGAGTGGCGGCGAGTGCGGCACTGATCAGCGCGACGGCGAAGGGCAGCCCCAGTTTTGCAGTGCAGATGCCAGAAACGTAGGCACCTAAACCGACAAAGCCTGCAATCGCAAAATTTAACTCACCGATTAGTTGAACAAAGCGAAAGCTTGCGGCCAGTAAAACGTTAATGGCAACCCAGATAACGAGGCTGGCCGCAAATCCGGTACCGGTAAACAGGCTAATGCCTAGGGCCAGCGCACTGAGCGTCACGACGCTCGCGATAGAGGTGCGGGTGCTAACCATTGCCCATGATTCCTTTTGGTCGCGCCAATAAAACTAGCATGGTGATAACAAACATCGCTAAAGTTGCGAGCGACGGGTCAAAGTAATAACCACCGACACTTTCAATTACGGCAATTAAGATGCTGCCGATGATCGAACCAGGAATGCTACCCAGACCACCGATGACGATGGCGATAAATCCTTTGATCAAAAAGTCGCTGCCTACATTGGCACTGATGACGGTGACGGGTGCCAGCAGGGCTCCTGCAATCGCAGCTAAAAAGGTTGCGATTAAAAAGCCATAGAGCGCAATTTTTTGGTACGGAATTCCTTGAAGCATTGCAGCCTCGTGATCTTCTGCAACTGCCCGCAAGGCTTTACCAAGCTTTGTTGCGGCAATCAACCAGCACATCGTCGCGGCAACGATGAGTGCAATGATCGTGAGTATGAAGCGCTGTGTAGTAATGGCGCCGCCCAGAATGTGCATGTTACCTTCAATGAGATCAGGCAACTTGATGGGTACACCACCAAAGAATTCTAAGAATAGCCCTTGAATGAGCAGCGAAAGACCGACCGACAAAACAAACGAGCCCACCATATCGCGCTGAAATTTTTTGAACGCAAAATGATAAAGAAACCAGCCACAGGCCATGGTCACAAGGATTGATGCTGTTCCGGCCAGCGCATAGTTGAGGACGAGCGGCAGGGCCGGGCTGTTGAGCCAGGGCACAATGATCGCGATCAGCAAAAGCACTAAGCCAAAGAATTCGCCGTGTGCAAAATTCACCACTTTCATGACACCAAAAATCAGTGTCAAACCGAGTGAAAATAAAATATAGGCTGCACTGATTTGCAGGCTATTTAAAAAAAGCTGTCCAAAAATTTCCAATGCGCTGAATCCTCGAACGGTAAGCGGCTAACCAAACTGTAGAGGCCAAGTCCTTGGACGTTGGCCTCTGATTACCGGTTTACTTTCCAGCCGCCAAGCGAGTTTTGAGCTCTTCTGGAATGATACGTGTGAGTTCAACCATTTTGCCGTCTTGCACTTGCGTAATCATGACGGGCACTTGCATTTGCTGTGGTGAGTCGTAAACGGCTTTGCTACCAAACACGGTTTTGCCGTATGAGGTTTCAAAAATGAGCGTTGGTAAGACTTCAGCAATCTTTTTTGGATCAAGGCTGTTAGAGGCTTCCATTGCGGCCTTCAATGCATAGACCGAGTCATAGCTCGACACTTGCAATGGATTTAGTGGTTCTTTGTACTGAGCCAACATGCCCTGGTTCAGAATTTGTTGTACGGGCGTTGACAGTGAGCTTGAATAATCACCTGCATAGCCCATGTAGGTGCCATTCGCTGCAGCGCCACCAATTTGAGCAAGCTGTGTCGCACTCGTTCCGACGGGCAGCACTTTGACGCCGTTCCAGCCCAAGACCCCAAGTTCTTTCAAAACGATGCCAGCATCTGCAGGCGGCGCGACACCCAGATCGATGATGTCAGGTTTTTGTTCGGTAAGTTTGGCAGCAATGGGTTGAAACTGAGTGGTGCCACGCTCGTACCAATTGCTAGATAAAACCTTAATGCCTAAAGCGGCCCAAGCTTTTTGAGCCACGACTTCAACCTCTTTGCCTGAGGCATCGTTCGCGTTCAGGATTGCAACTGTTTTGGCATTAGGATGTTTTGCCAAGACGTATTTGTAAAGAGGGTCAAGAATTTCGAAAGGCGTATTAGACTGAGTAAAGGTGAGCGGAAACTGTGGACCCTTCACACTTTTGCCCCAAGCCGAAATAAAAATCAGTGTGCCACTGCGTTCAGACAGTGACTGCAGCGCTTGGATCGGTGCAGTGCCAATGCCGCCGACGATGTATTTGACCTTGTCGCGGTTAATCAGGTTTTGCGCAACCTTGGTGCCTTCCGCGGCATTGTATTTGTTGTCGTAAGCCACAATTTCGTATTTGTATTTTTTTCCTGCAACGGTTATGCCGCCTTCGAGATTGATCTTGTCTGCAGCTTGTTTGGCGGTCCATTCCATGCCTAAGCCCCAAACGGCTGCTGCGCCCGACATTGGGGCTGAGATGCCAAGTTTGATGGTGTCTTGCGCGTGTACGCTTGCTATGGACGAGAGCGCCGAAAGCGCAAGCGTTGCGTAAATCGTTTTAAGATTTGTCATGAGTGTCTCCGGGATATTTGAATTATCAAAGGTCGATGCGTTTGCCGCGAACTTTGTTTGAAATCACTGTAGCACAGACCAAGTGCGTTTTAAATGAAAAAATCTCGGGGTTTCCCATAGAGAAACCCGCGAGATTTGATCAACCTTGCAAAACGACTGACAAGAAAAAAAAGGTTCAAATACCTTCGACAATTCGGATGTCACGTTCTGCAGCATTGGTGCCTAAGGCTTTGAGCGCCTCTTGGTAACCCGGGCTGTTGTAGGCTGCTTGTGCTGCTTCAACGCTTTCAAATTCAATCAGCACGGTACGCTGTTTGACCCCCTGCTCTTTGGTCACTGCGGCTTCGCCTCGTGCTAAAAATTTTCCGCCTGCAGCGGTCAGTGAGGGCCCGGCTAATTTTGCATAGGCGGCAAGGGCTTCGGGGTTAGACACTGAGCGATACGCACTGATCCAGTAGGCTTTTGCCATGACGACTTCTCCAAGGTGGGTGATGTGAAGATATATTACCAAGTGTGGGCCCGACCAGGTCGGGACAGCACAATGTTGCACCGCCACATATGCGACCGCTGACAAAAGGGTATGATTTTTGGATGCCCTCTTCGATGACGAACGTACAAAGCTCTTTGCGCGCACCTTTTAAGGTGCGTAGTTTTTGCTTTCAGTGGCCTGCCGATTTGGCCGCCTCTTTTGCGTTTGAAATGGAAATCTTGGTTCTTGGCTGGTATGTGCTCGTCGAGTCGGGTTCGGTCATGATGCTGGTGCTATACGGTGCCTTGCAATACTTTGGTTCGGTACTGTCGCCGATGTTTGGCGTTGCCGGTGACCGTCTGGGTTACAGACGTCTGTTTTTAGTGACTCGCGGGCTTTACGCGGCATTGGCTGCGCTGTTAATGGTGTCGGCATTCATGGGAACGCTGAGCCCCTTGCTGGTGATTGGTGTGGCAGCGCTGGTTGGGCTGATTCGCCCGTCAGATAACATGATGCGTTACGCGCTTGTAGGCCAAACGGTGCCTGCGGATCAATTGACAGGCGCCTTGGGCATTTCGCGTATGACGGCGGATTCAGCGCGTATTGCGGGTGCGTTAGCAGGTGTCGGCACGGTCGCTCAATTCGGCATGGCAACGGCGTACGTTGTCATTACGGCGTTGTATCTTGGTAGTTTTTTGTTTTCAATCGGCGTTGCAGGCAAAGAGACCAACACGAACCCTCCCGTCGCGCGCTCTGCATTCCGTGAGTTAGTAGCGGCCTTTGAGTATGTATGGACGCGCCCTGAATTGTTGGGGGCGATGAGTTTGGCTTTTTTAGTGAATTTTTTTGCTTTCCCCTTCACCTTGGGTCTGCTTCCCTACATTGCAAAAAATGTATACGAGGTTGGGCAAGCTGGGTTTGGTGCTTTGAGTGCGAGTTTTGCTTTTGGCGCGCTGCTCGGATCCTTGGTCTTGGGATTAAATCGCTTTTCTTTGGGAACGGCGCGTGCCATGTTGGTGACGGCGCTCCTTTGGTTTAGCTGCTTATTGATTTTTAGTTTTTTAACTGAACTCCGAGCGGGGATGTTTTTACTTGTATGTACTGGCTTTGTGCAAAGTCTTAGTATGACGCCACTTGCGGCCGTGATGCTGCGCGGCACCGAGCCCGCCTTTCGGGGACGGGTGATGGGCATGCGGATGCTCGCAATTTGGGGCTTGCCCGCAGGACTTTTGGCCGCGGGGCCGTTGATTGCCTGGGTGGGATATCAGACGGTCGCTTTTTTGTACACCGGTTTAGGGATTGTGCTGACCTTGTGTATCGCCCGGCGCTGGCATCGCGCCCTTTGGGATAAAACGGCTCCCTCAAATCAGCATCGCTAGTCTGGGTCTAGGCTGCAATGAATGGCCGAACACGGACGATGATCAGCAAGAGTAGGCGCTTTGTGTTAGGGTTCTCCCTGAGACAAAACAGATGCGCCTAAAAAGCCCCATGAAGATTTTTTACGGTTGGAAAATGGTATTTGCAGCGGCTTCGCTGCAATTTTTGCAGTCAATGATGCTGCATCAGGCTTTCGGCGCATACCTCTCGGTACTGATCGAAGAAAAAGGCTGGAGCAAAACCTCTGTATCCGCAGCCTCGGCGATGATGTCAATGGAATCCGCCATTATTGGCCCGGTACTCGGGTGGTTTCTCGATCGCTTTGGCTCGCGCGGCGTGATTCGAATCGGCGTGATCGTGTTTGGCATTGGGTTTATTCTACTCAGCCAAATTGAGACGTTGACCCAGTTTTATGGTGCGGTCATCGTGATCGCGATTGGATCTTCGATGGCCGGGTATTTTCCGCTTAACGTTGGCATTATCCAGTGGTTTGAAAAAAAGCGGGCGCGTGCCTTGTCATCGGTAGGCTTGGGTCTCGCGCTTGGCGGCATGTTTGTGCCTTTGGTTGCTCTGAGCATGCAGAACTTCGGCTGGCGCCCAACCGCATTTGTTTGCGGCGTTGCAGTGATTGTGTTGGGTTATCCCCTGGCCAGTATTTTCCGTAGGCGCCCTGAAGACTTTGGTGAGACGGTTGATGGGTTGGGTGCTACCCGCGGCAAAATTGATTTGAACGCTACTCCCGAAGTGAGCAACGAACCCGAATTCACTGCGCGGCAAGCCCTACGCACAAAATCATTTTGGCTTTTGTCAGCGGGTCATGGTGTCGCCTTGATAGTCGTGACGGCTGTGAATACGCATGCCATTAACCACATGCGCATTTCGCTGGGTTATACGATTTCTGAGGCGGCTGTCTATGTCACGTTGATGACGGCTTTTCAGGTGGTCGGCGTGCTGTTGGGCGGTTGGCTCGGCGATAAGCTTCGCAAAAACAGAATGTCGGCGACCTGTATGTTGATGCATATGGGTGGCCTTTTGATGCTGACCTATGCCGCGGGGCCGGTCATGCTGGTTGGCTTTGCGGTATTACACGGTTTGGCGTGGGGGATTCGTGGCCCATTTATGCAAGCGATCCGTGCGGATTATTTTGGCCGTAAGTCCATCGGCATGATTCTTGGGTTGTCGGCCTTATTGACGGCCGTTGGGCAGATCTCTGGCCCCTTGCTCGCAGGCATTATGGGCGACGCGACCGGTAATTACATGCTGGGATTCACCGTATTGGCGCTCATTTCTGGGGCAGGTTCAGCTTTATTCTGGTTTGCCAAGCCTCCGCCGATGCCAGTTAAAGTTACCTGAAGGTCTAGTTCAACGGTATGCTAGGTCGCAAGCGTTCAGGCGCAATAAACATCCACGATCGAGGTACTGACAACATGATTGAAAATAAAAGCAATCGCATGGCGAAAAAATGGTTGCCAGCAGGGTTTAAAACTCTGGGCTTTGTTTTGGCCGGTATCGCCATGAACGTGACTGCGCAAACCTGGCCGATGAAGCCGATTCATCTGATTGTGGGCTTTGCCCCAGGCGGTGGCACCGATATTGTTGCGCGTGCGCTGAGTGTGCCAATGACGGCTTCGTTGGGTCAAGCAGTTGTTGTTGAAAATAAAGCGGGGGCGGCAGGTACCATCGCCGCTGATTACATTGCGAAGTCGGTGCCCGATGGCTATACCCTCTTAATGGGCCATTCAAATTCAAATGCGATTTCGCCGTTTGTCTTAAAAAATATCCCCTACAACCCGGCCACTGACTTTACGCCGATTACGTACCTAGGTTACGTCCCAAATGTATTGGTGCTAAATACTGCCGTACCAGCCGATTCTGTTGCCGCGCTCATCGCGCTGGCGAAAGCCAAACCCGGGGTCTTGACCTATGGTTCTTCCGGAATCGGAAGCACCCAGCATTTAGCGGGTGCGTTGTTTTCACAAATTGCCGGCATTTCGCTTAATCACATTCCCTATAAAGGCAGCGGCCAGGCAATTATTGATCTACTAGCGGGCCAAATCACGATGAATTTTGATACGTTGCCACCTGTGCTCGAGCAAATACGTTCTGGCAAACTGAAAGCGCTGGCGATTTCAACGCCGCAGCGCTTGTCGCAACTGCCAAATATCCCTACCTTTTCTGAGGTTGGTATCAAGGGGTTTGACGTGACGAATTGGTATTCGATTATGGGGCCCAAAGGCATGCCGCCTGCGCTTGTTGCGCAAATTGATCGGGCGGTCAAGGCAGCCATGGCTGATCCTAAGACGAAAAAAACACTTGAAGAGCAGGGCTTGCAAACCGAAGGTGCCGCAACGCCCGAGGCATTCGCTAGTTTTGTGCAAGATGAATTGGTGAAATATAAGAAACTGGTTCAGGCACTGGATATCAAAGCCGATTAGATTGTGTTTCTAAAGTAGTCTGTTCAAGGATCTTGAGATCAGCTAAAGCGGATTTCAGGACCGTGAGCATGGGAATGATGGAAATTAAAGGGTAAAAATGGTGTTGATCTTGCGAACAACTAGGCCGACCGTTGTCTAAGATGTCGCATCATGAATATGAACCCGACTCAACTAGAAAATGCGCCTCCGTCCCAGAGTCGCTTTGAGATTCTTCGAAAGACAGCTCTTTTTAAAGAGCTGTCGGATCACGAACTAGAGCTGCTCGCTTCGAGGCTGCAAGAGGTTCTTGTGCCCAGTGGGCAGCAACTGCTGGTGCAGGGCGAGCCGGCAAGTCGGGTTTTCTGGCTGGTTTCTGGTGCGGTGCATGTCATCGTCAATGGTGAAATTATTGCCCAAGTCGATAACATTCAGTGTTTCGGCGAGATGTCGTGCCTGGTGCCCGATAGCTATTGCTCTGCGACGGTTACCTCGATACAGGATTGCACAATTCTGAGTGTCGACCAGGAGCCTTTTCTTGAAGTGCTCTCAACGGTGCCAAAGCTATGGCGAACCCTCTTTACTCAAACAAGCAAGCGTTTGGGGGCATCGAATAAACGCTTGAGTGAGGTGTTGGCTCATATCCCGCAAGGTTTCATGAAGTTGGATAAGTCTGCAAAGATTACCCAAGAATATTCTGAAAAATGTTTAAGGTATTTTGGTGAGGCTAATCTTGTCGGTAGCTCGTTTCCCGAGCTTCTGAAAATGCAAGATCCTAAAGAATTAGAGCTGTGGCTAGAAATTTACGACACGCTCTTTGCTGATAGTTTGGTCCCCTTTCAAGACCTCACTGCGTTATTGACCACTGAGTACCGGCTAGACTTCGAGGGTACGCGGCGTGATTTTATGCTGACCTATCACCCCTCGATGAATATGCAGGGTGAAATCGAGGCCGTCGACGTTGGGATTGAGGATGTCACGTCTTTACGTCAACTTGAGCTGACGAATGCAGCACTGCATTATGAACAAACTGTGCTGGGTCGCATATACGGTGACCCTGAGACGTTTTTAAATATGCTCGATTTAATGACGGCAGCGCTATCTGATTGCCGTGAGCTTCTCGACTCAAGCGCTACGGTTGAACCAGCGCGTCTTGCGCAGCAAATAGAAGTCACGATGCGTTCAGTGCATAGCGTAAAAGGCTTGGCAGGCGTGTTCGGGCTTGAATCCGTGGCACGTTGCTGCGATGAAATGGCCATACAAATTCGTGAATTAGAGACTCGAATTGCTGAAAATTCAGCCGAGGATTTTCTAATTCTTATACAAGGTTTTAAAGAAGATTTCGCTATCAGTTTACTTCAGCTTGAAAAGCAACTAGGTCACGCTAATAACTTGCAAGATAAAATTGGTGAAACACTATTAAAGAGACTAAAGGGGGTCGTGCTTTCGCAGCAAGATTTTGCGTCGTTAAAAGAGCATGTCAGGGCCGCAGCGGTGCCTCAGGCGCTCGCCATTCTTGAGGCTGCTCAGGCGCGTGATGCGCTACAACTCTTTAGCAATTGGAATATCAAAGTTGATTTGTTGGCTCGCTCGCTATCGAAGAAAGCTCGATTTGAGAGTAGTGGAGCTGGTGGCAGCATCAATAAGGATTTATTTTTAGAACTATCGAGCATGCTTGTTCATGTGATTGATAACGCGCTCGCTCATGGCATTGAACGCCCGGAAGAGCGTGAGGATCAGGGTAAATCTCGTGAAGGTCTTGTTAAGGGCATGGTTTCGATTTCGGGTAACATATTAGAGTTAGAAATCAGTGACGATGGCCGTGGTATTGATATGAATAGTTTGCCGGAAAGGGCAAGAAGTAAGCCGAACGTGGATCAGCAGGCGGTGACTAGATTCGAGCAAGCTGGAGAGTTGTGGCGCATTTTGTTGTTGCCAGGATTTACCACGACCACGTTGGTTTCGCGACACTCAGGCTATGGTGTTGGTTTAGATTCCTTGAATCAGTTTGTCCTGTCGAAATCTGGTGATTTGGTCATTGAGAGTCTGTTAGGCGAAGGCACCACCATTCGCATCAAGCTACCGCTCAGTACAACAGAAGAGGCGGGGTATGTTTCCTAAAACCAGCCGTCTGCTAGTGGTAGACGATATGCCAAAAATGCGAGACCTAGTAACCCGACAACTCAAGAGTCTCGGTTACGTGAATGTGCTGGTCGCATCCAATGGCAAAGAAGCTCTCGGTATTTTGAACGACCATTTCAATGCTGAGACACCTATCGATCTCGTGTTCAGCGATTGGAATATGCCGATTCTGGCAGGTATTGATCTTTTGATTGCGGTTCGGCAATCAGAAAATTTTAAGGACGTACCTTTTATTATGGTGACGGCTGAGGGGCAGCGCGATCAAGTCATGTGGGCGATTAAGGTTGGCGTCTCGAACTACATTGTTAAGCCATTTCCGCCGGTACAGCTTGAACTAAAAATCCAGGCGGTCTGGGACAAGCTGACGGCTCGAAAAAAACATCAAATCAGTACACCTTCAGAGTCAAGTAGCGTGTCAGATCAAAGTGAAGAGTCCGATAAGGGCAACGCGCCAGATCAAAGTCAAGAGTTGGATCAAAATACGAGCACTTGACCTGCGAAGAGGGCTTTGGGTGCTTTTCGTGCGAGGCGCTCGCTGTGATTCAATTCAGACATGATTTGCTCGGCTTGTCCCGGTTTCAAGTGTGAGATCCAAAGCTGTACGGCAGGATCAATTGGTTGAAAACTTTGTGACAGCGAAATCGGGCAATAGTGACTCGATAACTCGGCTAAGACGTGGTCCTTGTCTGTGAACGATGTTTCGATGATGAGGTGTTTGAGGCCTACCAGCGTTCGGGTGGCGTCCCAAAAGGCTGGGCAGGGGCCACTATCACCGGTAAAGGCGAGCGTCGACTGTTCGGTCGTGATGGCATAGCCAACTGCAGCAACACTATGGCTTGCCGGCAAGACAGTGATTTGTCTGGTGCCAACAGTGACGACGTCACCCAAATTTAATGTGCACAGTTTAAGAAACGGCTGATCAACGCTTGGAATCTTCGAGAAGTCTGGCCAAATCACATTATTAAAAATATGCTGCTGCAGCGCTTCTATGGTTGCGGGCAACCCAAAAACGCGTATCGGTTTGTCGCGGCGAGCGCCGACCGAATCAATTAATAGCGGTACGCTCACGATATGATCTAGATGGCTATGCGTTAAGAATATCGTGTCGATCTTCACCATCTCGTCTAAAGAAAGATCGCCGACACCCGTTCCCGCATCAATCAGCACGTCGTCATCGAGCAACATTGACGTGGTGCGCAGATTTTTACCAATTCCGCCGCTACAGCCTAAAATTCGCAAATGTGATGGCATGTTTGTATTTTCTGCAAAGCGGGTGCGTTAAGCCGATAAGCTCTTAGGATAAATCAAGACTGATTGCTCTATTGTAGATGGATTAAGTTAAACCGTTATAATTACATCGCGTGGGTTTTTCATTCGGGTCGGATTTCAGGCGCTTGAGTCGTTTCATATAAGACCTTGGGTGTTCCTGCGTTGACTTGTGTTTAAGTGGTTGCTTCTTTTTTTATTTGTTGTGGCCTGGCCAGTCGGCGCCCAGCCGCAGGCATTAAAAACAATCCGATACGTCATATTGCTCGATAACGGCTCAATTGCGGGCGAGCAAATTGTTGAGCGTCCAAGTCTGGATACCATTAAAGTTCATTTTGATTTTAAAGAAAATGGACGTGGTCCAACGCTTGACGAGATCATCAAAATTGGGCCCGATCAAACCATGCTCGATTACAAAGTCACCGGTAGCTCAGAAATGGGCGGTGCGGTCGACGAGCGCTTTTCTCGCCGGGGTGCGTTGGCAGAGTGGAGCTCAAAGTCTGAAAGAGGTTCCAGGCGGCTAAGAGAGCCGGCGTTTTATTTGCCTCTCGACGCTTCGTTTGAAGTCAATTCACTCATGATTACAGCGCTGGCGAGCTCAAGAACCGGCACACTTCGCCTATTGCCTGAGGGTACGCTAACACAGCAGCGACTGGCCGAAGCTGTTGTAACAAATAAAGATGAGTCGCAGGTCGTGCAGTTGGTCATGCAAACCGGTATCGGCTTAAGCCCGCAGTTTTTCTGGGCAACGACCTCTGCAGAAACGCACCTGTTTGCCGCCATCTTGCCGGGTAACTTCGCGGTGATTAAAGAGGGTTGGGAGGCTAACTTAATTGAATTAAAAAAGAGGCAAGAAGAAGCAGCCTCGGTCATACTTGAGCAACGTGCCAAGCAACTGCAGCATGAGATGCGAGGTTTGATTGTGATCCGTAATACACGCGTTTTTAACGCAGAGACCGCCACGCTTTCAGCCCGGTCCGATGTGTATGTATTGAGGGGACTTATTACCGGGATATACCCAACAGGTGTTTATTTGACACCGGTAGATGGCGAGATTGATGCTGGGGGCCGAGTGATGTTGCCCGGCCTGTTTGACATGCATTCGCATATCAATCGGTGGTCGGCCTCTTATCACCTGACCGCTGGCGTGACCTCGGTTCGTGATCTGGGCAATTCTAATGCCGAAATGCAAAAAATAATCGACGAAACAGCTGAGGGAAAATTGCTTTCGCCGCGCGTGCTTCCGGCCGGTTTTGTTGAAGGCGAAAGTGCGTACTCTGCGCATGATGGTATTTTAATCAGCGACCTGAGTGACATTAAACATGCCGTTGATTGGTACGCATTACGTAGCTATCCTCAATTAAAAATTTATAATTCGTTTCCGCGTGAACTGATTGCTGAGACGATTTCATATGCACACAAGCGTGGGATGAAAGTGAGCGGGCATGTGCCAGCATTTATGCGGGCCGATGATGTGGTTGACGCGGGTTTTGATGAACTGCATCATATCAATCAGCTCTTGTTAAATTTTTTATCAAAGCCGAGCACAGATGCCCGTACGCTTGAACGCTTTTATTTGCCCGCAGAGAAAGCCGCTGATCTCGATTTGAACTCAATCGAAGTGCAAGAGTTTATTGAGAAGTTACGCAGCAAGAAGATTGTGGTTGACCCAACACTCGCGACATTTGACTTTATTAAGCAACGTAATGGTGAAATTGCTGATCCTTATAAGTCAATCGCTGATTTTATGCCGCCAGACTTGCGCCGTAGTTTTAGAACATCCACAATGATTATTCCGGATGATAAAACGGCCAAACGCTACGAGGCGTCCTATAAAAAGATGATTGAATTTGTGGGTCTTTTGTATCGCGCAGGTGTGCCACTTGTAGCGGGCACTGACGCTTTGGCTGGATTTTCTTTGCACAGTGAACTTGCCTTGTACGTCAAGGCGGGCTTGACGCCTGCGCAGGCGATTCAGATTGCCACCTACAACGGCGCAAAATATACGAACACGCTTTCTGATCGCGGTACGATCGCCCCAGGAAAGCTTGCGGATTTAATTCTGATCGATGGAGATCCGACGCGTAATATTGAAGATATCAGAAAGGTTGCAGCAGTGATTACGCGCGGCAAGCTGATTTATCCGAATGAAATCAATAAGATCTTGGGCGTGAAGCCTTTTGTGAATAACCCGCCAAAGTTACGTCGACTCAATTAGCTTTTTGTGAACGCGTTGGACGGGTACGCTGTTATTTTTCAAAAATCGCTTCTGGCAGCAAGGCGCTGACGCATACGTTCGGTAAATCGACCGCGTTGCTGATGCGCAAGTCAACGGCAAGCGAGCAAATGACGTAAGCTTGTTCGCGACTGAAGCCACGTTCACCAAGTAGTGCAATCATCTCAAGCAACGCGTTGCGCGCAGCAAGCGTAAGATCCTCACACTCTTGCGTGCCATCGTCGCGAATCGGCAGACCCGTTGTCGCTACAAAATTATGGGGTGCTGCCCATTGTGGCGGCGCGAAGTACCCAGGATGTGAGAAGCGTGGAAAGCGCGTCTTGCGCCGGGTCGCTTCACCCGCTAACAGGCGAAAACGTACCACCGCACTGGCTCCCATTTCGATGGCCGTGATACAGCACTCAGAATCGCCTTGTGCATAGTGCGCGTCTCCCAGTGAAAACAAAGCACCGCTCACGGCAACGGGTAGTTGTAATCTCGAGCCTCGCGTGAGTTGCTTAATATCTGCGTTGCCGCCATTTTCACGCGGTGGCATGGTACGTAAACCGTTACTCGCGATCGGTTCACGTGCAGGTACAGCATCCTGGGCATCGGGTAAGAGTGCAATACCTCCACGCTTAACCAGATCGGTTTCGCGTGCATTCCATTGCACCAATTGTTCGTGCGAGGGCGCGACGCCCGCCGTACCCATAAAGATCCCTTCGGGAATTTTGACCCCAGGAATCTGAGCCGAACGGGCAAACCCTTTGTCCACTTCCCAATGTGCCAGAAAGCGTGCATCAAATATTTCACGCAGAAAGCCGGCGCCGGGCCGAATCACCGTCCAGCCGTGAGGCTGGGGGATCAGGTCGACAAACTCAACTTCTAAGATGTCGCCGGGTTGTGCGCCCTGAACGAAGATCGGTCCAGTCAGAGGATGCCCAGCCTTCTTGTCATGACGAGCCAAATCCTCAAACTTCATCCCGGGTTTGACCTGGCCATCAGACGCATCGCGCGTTTCAAGCAGGATTTCTTCACCCGGAGCGATCTCGATGAGTGGCTCGATATCGGGATGCCAGCGATTGTGCCCAGTACCTGGGTCATCTTTAAGGCGGCGATTGCGATCAATGCGGATAGATTTCATTGAAATACGATAACTCAATGTTTGGCATTTCGCACGTGATTCTCGCATCGAAAGGCATTTAAAAGGCGAGGGTAAATTTTGATGCATTTGCTGCGATGCTGCGGCGCGATATTTGTTTAAATATTAGGCGAGCGCTCGAGTCGCTTAAATTAGCGCTAAGATCGTCTAAGTCGAAACAGATCAAAAGAAAAATAGGTGAATCAATGCGATCAATCCAAATTCTTGCTTCGTTTCTGTTGAAGGCGTTTCTGGCTGCCGTTTGTATAAATGCCTGGGCACAAGATTACCCCCTTAAGCCGATCCGTCTGATTGTTCCGATGCCGCCGGCTGGTACGACGGACAATATGGGCCGTTTAGTTGCTCAAAAAATGTCTGAGTTGTTGGGTCAGGTGGTTGTTGTAGAAAACAAGGCGGGTGCTAACGGCAACATTGGTTCGGATTTTGTCTCGAAAGCGGCACCCGATGGGTACACCTTGTTGGTGTCGGGCGTGGGCAGTCAAGGGATCAATGCCACACTCTATCGCGCAATGCCGTACGACATTATTGATGGTCTGACCCATATTGGCATGATTGCAAAAGGTCCGAATGCGTTAGTGGTCAACCCCACATTTCCAGCGAAAACATTAAGCGAACTCGTTGCGCTGATTCGGGCGAGTCCTGGCAAGTACAACTATGCGTCGACGGGCAATGGCGCCTCAAATCATTTATCGATGGAGATGCTCAAATCTGCAGCCGATTTGAATATGGCTCATATTCCTTATAAGGGCGGCGGACCGGCCATGCTGGATTTGATGGCAGGGCAGGTGCCCATGATGTTTGTTAATTTTGATTCGGCTGTTCCGCATGTCAAATCAGGCAAGATGCGTGCCATTGCGGTCACGAGTTTGACGCGACGCGGTGCCTTACCAGACGTTCCGACGGTTTCTGAGTCGGGCTTTCCGGGTTTTGAGGCAGAGTCATGGACGGCAGTGAGCGGGCCCCCAAATATGGCGAAAGAGTTAGTAGAGCGTATCAACGCTGTTTTGAATCGTATCTCTAGCCTGCCGGATGTGCGCGAAAAATTTGAGGCACTGGGCCTTGAAGCTTCTGCGTTGAGCCCCGCTGAGATGAAAGTATTTGTTAAGCAAGAGGTTGAAAAGTGGGGTAAAGCTGTTCGAGCCTCTGGTGCAACAATTGATTAAATATTGAATGGAGAAAACGATGAATCGTATCCTCACCCCGAGGCAGCTCGAGCAATATACAGAAGAAGGTTTCGTGATCGTTCAGGATGTCGTGCAAGCGTCGACGCTGGTGCGAATGAAAGAAGTCTTGGCAGAGTTGGTCGAACGGTCGCGTCAGATCGAGACGCACGATGACGTGTATGACCTTGAGCCAGGGCATCAGGCCTCAGACCCCAGGGTCCGTCGAATCAAAAAGCCACATGTGATCGATCCCGTATTTAAAGATCTCATGACAGCGCCAAAATTTATGGCGATTTTGCAGGATCTGTTGGGTGAGAGCGTGCGCCTGCATGGGTCTAAGTTGAATCTCAAGGCGCCGCATTTTGGCTCGCCCGTCGAGTGGCATCAAGATTGGGCCTTTTATCCCCATTCAAATGATGATGTACTGGCAGCGGGTGTGATGCTAGATGATACGACAGTTGAAAATGGTGCGATGTACGTGATTCCGGGTTCGCACAAAGGGCCGACCTACGATCATCATGATGCTGAGGGCTATTTCTGTGGCGCCATGGACCCAGAGAGCTGCGGCGTTGACTTTTCGCGGGCTGTGGCCTGCGAAGGCCCGGCGGGATCGGTGTCGTTTCATCACGTTCGGGCCGTGCATGGTTCAGCGCAAAATATTTCGAAGCGTTCGCGTGGTTTGCTGTTGTACGAATTCTCGGCTGCGGATGCGTACCCGTTGATGGCGGCTGGGAAAGCGGATTGGCAAGCGTTCTCAAACCGCATGATCTGCGGCAAAGACACGATTACGCCGCGCTGCGTTGCAACGCCAATTCGTATGCCTTTGCCGCCTGCTAAAAATCAAGGGTCAATTTATGAAAATCAGACGTCTGGCAAACGTTACTTTGGCTTTGTAGACCAAGGTGGTAAAAAAACAATTCAGGCCTGATGTGCTTGAGCGCGAGCTTTAATCTTCACCCAAGAGAGCGTTAAATGGATGTGCGAGCAGCAGTGGCCTATGAGGCGGGTAAACCTCTGGTGATTGAGACAGTGCAGTTACAGGGGCCGCGCCATGGCGAGGTTTTAATTGAAATCAAAGCCACCGGTATTTGTCATACCGATGAGTTCACCCGCTCGGGAGCTGATCCAGAGGGAATTTTTCCAGCGATTCTTGGGCATGAAGGTGCTGGCGTTGTCGTTGACGTAGGCCCTGGGGTAGTGAGTTTGAAAAAAGGGGATCATGTGATCCCGCTATACACACCCGAGTGTCGTCAGTGCAAATCGTGCCTTTCTCGTAAAACGAACCTGTGCACCGCGATTCGGGGTACGCAAGGCAAAGGCTTGATGCCCGATGGTACCAGTCGCTTTTCGCTTGGCGGTAAACCAATCCATCACTACATGGGATGTTCGACTTTCGCGAACTTTACCGTGTTACCTGAAATCGCTTTAGCAAAAATTCGCGAGGATGCGCCTTTCGATAAGGTTTGTTATATCGGCTGTGGCGTCACAACGGGAATTGGCGCTGTGATTAATACTGCAAAGGTTGAGCCTGGCGCTAATGTGGTGATCTTTGGCCTGGGTGGGATCGGCTTAAACGTTGTGCAAGGTGCACGTCTGGCTGGCGCCAATATGATTATTGGAGTGGATCTGAACCCTGCTCGGCAAGCGCTTGCTGAAAAATTTGGTATGACGCACTTTGTGAATCCTAGCGATGTTGGTGGCGATTTGGTCGCGCACTTAGTTGCGTTGACCGATGGTGGGGCGGACTATAGTTTTGAGTGCATTGGTAACGTCGAGGTGATGCGTCAGGCGCTAGAGTGTTGTCATCGTGGCTGGGGTGTTTCAGTCATTATTGGTGTCGCGGGTTCAGGCCAAGAGATCAAAACGCGTCCGTTTCAGCTTGTGACGGGTAGAACCTGGAAAGGGACCGCTTTTGGTGGTGCCCGCGGGCGTACGGATGTTCCTAAGATTGTTGATTGGTACATGGATGGAAAAATTAACATTGATGATTTGATTACACATACGATGCCGTTAGAGAAAATTAATCATGGTTTCGATTTGATGCACTCGGGTGAGTCGATACGCAGCGTTGTTATTTACTAAGAAAGATCTCATGGCACAAAAACTGTTCGATGAAAGAGTGCCTTCCGTTAGTCGTTACTATTTTTTTGCTTTTTTAATTTTTACCTTTTTATGCATGGGTCGCACCAGTGCATCAGAAGATTTTCCAAACAAAGCTGTTCGTATTATTGTGCCGTTTACCGCCGGCGGTGGTGGTGACTTTATTGCCAGAGCATGGGCAGATAAACTGTCAGAGACGATCAAGCAACCCGTGATTATCGATAATCGCGGTGGTGGCAATACCGTCGTCGGAACCGAGTTAGCCGCCAAAGCTGCTCCGGACGGCTACACCTTATTGCTGGTCGGGGCAAGTATCGCGACCAATCCGGCGCTCATTGAAAAGTTACCGTATAAAACGCCAGAAGACTTTACACCGATTGGTTTGGTGATTACGTATGCAATGGGCTTCGCAGCGCGTGCGAATTTACCGGCGAATAATGTGCAAGACTTGCTCGCACTCATTAAAGCAAAAGGGCCATTGAGCATCGCGACGTCTGGCGACGGCTCGGCCACTGCGCTGGCAACTGAATTGTTTAAGGCGGCCACTGGTGTCAGTCTGATGGCGGTTCCCTACAAGGGGGCGGGTCAGGCTGCGATTGATGTCGCGAGTGGTCATGTCGATTTGATTTTTACGGGCATGTCGCAACTTAAGCCGCATCTTGATAGTGGACGCGTGAAGTTACTTGCGACGTCGGGGCTTAATCGCTTGGCCTCTGCACCAGAAGTTCAAACGATCGCGGAACAAGGGGTCAGTGGCTTTGAGGCAGTCGTGTGGTGGGGGATTCTGGCTCCTGCTAAAACGCCTGCAGAGGTCGTGAAGAAGCTGAATCAGGCCTTGGCTGTCAGTTTGGCTCACCCTGACGTGATCAAACGGCTTGCGGTCATTGACGGAGAAGTCAAAGTGTCATCGCCTCAGTTTTTTGAGCAACTGCTAAACGACGAAATCAGACGCTGGGCCAAGCTCTATCAGCCCATCGCCACCGTCAAGTCTAAATAGTGGGTATGCATAGATCAATAGCCGAATTGTCATGCATTCGTCGTAAAAATTTGCTAGCATCGTCGAATTACACCGTCAACCCATCCTGATAAGGCTTGAGCGTGCGCAATATTGATGTCAATGAGGTGAGGGCATTTATTGAGGCGCAAGGGCCTGCGACAAAAATATATATTGGCTGTGACTCCGAACGCTTCGCGATTGGTAAAGATTGGTATGCTGACTATACGCTTGCAGTTGTCGTGCATATCAACGGCAACAATGGTTGTAAATTATTTGGTGAGGTTCAGCGCGAACGCGATTGGGATCAAAAGCAAGACCGACCACGTATGCGCCTGATGAACGAAGTCTATAAAATTGCTGACTTATTTCAGAAGCTCAAAGATGTACTGGAAGGCCGAGAGCTTGAGGTGCATCTTGATATCAATCCCGACGAGGTTTACGGTAGCTCTTGTGTGGTGAACGAGGCCATTGGCTATATCCGCGGGATGTGCAATGTGATTCCGATGGTCAAGCCTAATGCGTTTGCCGCGACGAATGCAGCAGATCGTTTGAAATTTGTCTTGGCTAAAGCAGCCTAGTAAACGCTTCTAGTTTTGAATGGCAGTTACTCTAACTTCCGTAGTTTGGGTGCCAGAATAAAAATAAGAGTCATGAGCAGTACGGCGGCAGCGGTGTAGACCCCCATGGCGGTTGAAGGGCCCCAGCTCTGCGCTGCGGCGCCCGCCAACAGGTTTCCAAAGGGCAGACTGATGACAACGCCTGTTCGCAGGCCCATGACGCGACCACGCATCGACTGAGCCGTGTTGCTTAAAATTAGAGTTGCAATCATCGTCCAGCAGATTGCTTGCGCAAGCCCGGCTAAGAAGACGAGTATCAGGGATAAGTAATAAGACGTCGAAAGCGAAAATAGGAATAAGGTCGCTGGCCATAGCAGACCACCGAGTAGAAGCAGATGTCCTCGACGCCCGATTCTT
>CALQNE010000013.1 GCA_943331855.1 Bordetella parapertussis | reverse complement strand
CGTGCGCGCCATGCAACTCTAAGACATCGAAACCGGCACGATGCGCGCGCTCGGCGGCCTTACCCCAAAACTCAATTTGCTCGTGAATGTCTTTAAGCGTCATCGCTCTTGGCATTGCCGCTTTTGAATTTAAACTAATCGCGCTTGGGCCAATGAGCTCCCACTCCTCGCCGTGATCCACACCCTTCTGTGTGGCGGGATCAAGCGGAGCACGTCCTTTCCAAGGGACCGAATTGCGTGCCTTGATACCCGAGTGTCCTAATTGAATACCCACGGTTGCGCCATAAGATTTTACAAACGTGGCGATGCGCTGTAATTGCGGAATAAACTCATCTTTCCATAAGCCTAAATCAGAGGGCGTCGTGCAGCCGCGCGGATCGACCTTCGTCGATTCAACCATCACCAAACCAACGCCGCCCACTGCGTATTTGGCGTAGTGCGCAAAATGCCAGTCGCTTGCATGGCCATTGACCGCCGAGTAGGTCAACATCGGCGAAAGGGCGATCCGGTTACGGATGACAACGTCACGAATCTGAAGAGGCGAAAATAATTTGCTTTGCATGTTGATCTCAGTAATAAACAATTAATCTGGTTTGATATTGCCAGTTTTGATAACTTCTGCCCATTTCGCCGAATCTTTTTTAATCACTTCAGCAAATTCTTGCGTAGACTGAATGATCGGTTGCGAACCAAGCTTGGCTAACTTTGCAACCACCTCTGGATCAGCGAGTGCGGTACGCACCGCTGCATTGAGCTTCTCGACGATAGGCTGCGGTATACCCTTGGCACCGATCAGCCCATACCAAAGTGAAATACTAAAACCAGGCAGCCCTTGTTCAGCCACTGTCGGAATATCTGGCATCAACGGAGAGCGCTCAGGCAAGGCAATCGCCAAGACCTTTAGACGACCCGAGTTCATCTGAGGCAAGACTTCGGGCGTGTTGTTAAACATCAACTGCACTTGACCGCCCATCAAGCCCACCATCGCTTGAGCGCCACCCTTGTAGGGAATATGCACCATCGCAACATCGGCCGTTTGTTTAAAAAGCTCCATCGCCAGGTGATTAGATACACCATTACCTGCTGAGGCATACGTGATGCCATCAGGCTTCGTCTTGGCCTGAGCAATCAAGTCTTTAACTGAGTCAACCTTAAAAGAGGGATGAACAATCAATAGATTAGGTACCTCAGCAAAGTTCGCGATACCCACAAGATCTTTGAGCGGATCGTATTTAATATTTTTGATCAAAGACTGATTGACCGTGACGATGCCCGAGTAAACCATCAATAACGTATACCCGTCTGCGGGCGCTTGCAGCATATTCTCAACGGCAATCATGCCGCTCGCACCGCCTTTATGGTCAAAGACGATGGGCTGACCAAACTGCTTGACCAAATGATCGGCCATCACGCGCGCCAAAATATCGGTGCCACCTCCGGGCGGAGCAGGAATCAGTAGCCGAATGGGCTTGGTGGGATAGTCTTGCGAGAAACAGCTCGCGGCGAGCGCGAACAATCCTGCGAATATAAACGTACGTGCCCAGCGGCCTGTTATCTTAATCATCGTTGCCCTCCTCGGCGCTGATGTGTGTGGTTTAAGCTCTCCCGCTCTTGGACGGTTTGAAACTGTATAAAGTTCAAAAACTATACCCTACATAAGAACCTGCGGATAGCCATCACAACCTCGTCAGGACGGTACTCCATCGAAAGCCCAACCGCGTTTTGTAACTGATCGAGTGTTGCCCCTGGGATCAAGTCACACAGAAGCTGACCCTGTGGGCCATAATGCGCCTCTTGAGGAGTCAGCAGTTCTAAAACAAGGGTTCGCGCCGTGATGCGTTTAACCACTTCAGGCAGGTCAAACGAAAATATCGCTTGGTACAAAGGCACAATACTTTCCCAGCCCTGCATATGGTCGATCACGCGCACCTGAGCCTGCGCAAGATCAGCCGGGCTCACCACTGCAGCATTGAGCAGTTCAGGCGGCCACCAAAACCCTTCGATGGCGGCTTGTGTAATGTTCCAGGCTTTCAATAGATGCGAGCCGTCGGTGCTATTTGAATATTTTGGAAAATATCTATCGCAATACGCAGCTAACGCGCCATTGCGCGTTTTCATATCCAAAATCAAACTGTGGGTCTGCCCAAGCAAAATGACGTCACCCACTTGCTCGGGATAATTCGCCGCCAACGCCGCAGCGATTTTGTTTCCAGTATGTAGACCCACAATGTGGGGACGCTGCAACGCTAACGCTTCAATGAAGTCTGCAAGTGTTTGCGCCAGGCCATCAATCGTTGGATTCTCAGGCATCCGGGCAGAATGCCCGAAACCAGGCAAGTCGATGGCGATTGCTCGAAAATCTTTGCCGAGCAAGGGCAGCATGTGTCGATAACACCGGCTAGAACGTCCAGCCGCATGCATCAAAATTAGCGGCGGGGCATCAGCAGCACCCGCTTGCGCGTAATGAATTTGACCAAGCGGCACTGTTGCGTAGCCATATTGAATAGATACGTTGGCATCAGTCATTGGCATCGGGACTCCTCTGTCGATTCGGTTGTGCATATGCTAACGTGTTCTGACCATAGGCCTCCAACACCCGAGGAGATTTTCAGATGCACGACATCTGTGACTGTCATTTTCATGTCTTTGCCAAGCCGGAACAATTTCCGATGGTGGCCACGCGGGGGTACGAACCACCGATACTGTCGATCAAGGACTATCAAACGCTCTTTACACCGCTCGGCATCAAGCGCATGGTGTTGGTACAGCCTTCGTGCTACGGTGCAGATAATCGCTATATGCTCAACGAATTGGCGACTCTGGGCGTAAACGGTCGCGCGGTTGTTGCCGTCGCACCTGATGTCACCACCCAAGAGCTTGCTGCAATGCACAACGCAAGCTCCGTATCCTGACTTGGTGCCCTACGCACAAGCATTAATGGCCTTACGTCCGGATCGAATGGTCTGGGGGTCAGACTGGCCCTATATTCGCTTTATCGACAAGGTGGCAGTCGCTTTCAATCCTCTTCATTTTTTTATGGATGCAATTCAAGATTCAGATCACCGTCAACTTTTGTTTTCTGAAAATGCAAAAATACTTTATCAATTTGAATGAATCATCATCGAGTACACCCATGAGACTTTTCAAAAAACTACTGTCCCTATTCATCGCGCTCACTGCGTCGGTTGCCTATGCGGCCGATCCGATTACGATTATTTGGCCCTCGCCTCCGGGTGGAGGTGGAGATATTTACTTTCGTATTTTTGCCAAGGTGATCGAAAAAGAATTTGGCGTACCTGTTGTTGTCACCAACATCTCAGGGGGAGGTGGCAGTATCGGCGTAGCAAAAATGGTCAACTCGAAACCCGACGGCACGACGCTCGCCGGGGCCTGGACAGGCCCAATCTCAATCGCGCCCCATACGCTTGGTGTCAGCTATACCCCTGACGACTACATTCCGGTCATGCTCTTTAGTAGCGCGCCGTATGTTATCTGCACGCGACCCGATTTTCCAGCCAATACGGCCACTGAACTTTTGACCTTACTTAAACAGAAACCAAATCAATACTCCTTTGGCACAGACGGCCCTGGCGGGTTGGGACAACTTGCCGCAACGCGTACCTTCCTGGCCTTTGGTATCACGCAACGCGACATTCCTTATAAAGGCGCAGGTGAGTCTCGTGTCGGTTTATTGGGTGGCCACGTCGACATGTATGTGGGCTCTATTCCGCCTATTTTGCAGTTCATTCAGGCGGGCTCGGTGAAGTGCCTCTTGGTCACAGCCGCTAATCGGGCGAAGGCACTACCCGGTACGACGAGCTTATCTGAACTGGGGATCCCAGGTGAAGAGACCGTACTGTGGCGCGCAATTTTTGTACCTCGCGGCACACCACCCGAGCGCATCGCCTATCTCGAAAAAATTCTTGAAACGGCCGCGCGTTCGCCTGAGGCTATGAAGTTTTTGGATGAAGTCGGTGAAACACTCGAGCTGATCAAGGGGCCTGCACTCGCCAAACAATTAAATGATGAGTACGACAAGCTAGGGAAGGTCGTCAAGGCCGCCGGTTTATCAAAAAAATAAGCTGCCTCACGCTGCTCTTTATCCCTCACCATCCCAAGAGGCTTTTGTGACTTCAGCCCGAGAACGATTTAGACAACTACTTTCTAACAATACATGCAACTTGGCTGCGCCAGTTTTTGATCCACTCTCTGCACGCATCGCCGATATGCAAGGCTGGGAAGTCGCCAAGCTGTCGGGCTCTGTCGCGAAATTCGCGAACCTCGCCATACCTGACGGCATTGCCTTATCCAACATCTCTGATCTCGCAGATGTCTGCCGCCGCATTCAGCGCGTCTCGACGCTCTGTTTAATCGCGGACGCGGATGACGGCGGCCCTCATGCGCTCGCGGTCATGCGAACGGTTCAAGAACTCGAAGCCGCGGGCGTCTGCGCCATCGAAATCGAGGATGTCCGAGTCCCGCAGCACTTGGCGTTTGAGCAGCAAGGTATTAAAAAAGATATCGCTCACACGGATTCACATCATTATCCAGATTTGATATCCGTTGAAGAACAGGTCAACAAGCTGAAGGCGGCTGTGGCAGCAAGACGTGATCCGCTGACCCTCATTGTGGCAAGATCAAGGGTCCTCGAACATCTGCCACTTGATCAGGCCTTAACAAGAATTTCTGCCTATAGCCGTACTGGCGCTGAAGCACTAATGTTTCCAGAGCTGCCGAACGGACGCCGCGACGTCGAGGCTATCAGAACCGTCTGCGCTCTACCTCTTTTTGTTTTACGGATGCCAGCCGAGCTCGCTGCAGACACTGAATACTTAAAGGCGCAGGGCGTTCGAATCCGCTACCTGGGCCAATCACCCTACACGATGGCTGTTCAAGCTATCTATGACGGACTCGAAAATCTGAAGATGGGCGGTGATCCGGGCGCACTCAAATCAAGGCAGGCCTCGGCCCAGTTGCTGCGCGAGGTTGATCGCTCGGCAGAGTTTGAAACTTGGCAGCGTCAATATTTTGACCGCTAAGATCAGTGCTGCGATGCTATTTTATTTTCACAGTTCGGCGCGATAACGGGCCATCATTTCTTCTTGCGTCTCAGCCGGTGTAGTCATTCCTGCTTGAGCCGTTACCATTTCACCCATACTCGGCATCAGTGCGCGATCAATGTGGCTTTGAAGATCCCACAGCTTTGAACGCATGAAGGCTTTCGCACAATGCATATAGGCTTGCGTAATACTCACCTTGATCACTAGTTTCGGTGTGCGGACCTCAGTCGTGCACTGTGCAAGATCGGTCGGAGCGACTGATAAGCATGCCGTACCGTTCACGCGCAGGGTCTCATCCATGCCAGGAATTAAAAATAATAAGCCAACCTGGCCTGTATGAATAATATTTTCAAGCGTGTCTAGCCGATTATTACCAGGCGAGTCCGGGATTAGTAAGGTATGCGCATCAACGATTTTGACAAATCCTGGCGCACCGCCACGAGGTGACGCATCGAGCATTTGATCTACGCCAAGACTCGAGATCACCACAAAAGGTGAGAGCCCAATGTAGCGCTCACAATACATATCGAGCGCAGGCAGTTGTTTTTTAACTGCCCGCTCTTTTGCTGGAGGGTATAAGACTCGCAACTGCTCGATGGTCTGGATCACAATGGCCCAACCTTACATGGTGACAACGATTTTTCCGAAGTGCTGATTCGCACGCATCCGCGCAAAGGCGTCAGCAAGTTTGTCAAATTGATAGCTGCTATCAATTGGCAAAGCGAGCTCACCTGATTTTAAAAATCCTGCTAAATCAACCATTGCAAGCCGAGTGATCTCGCGTACTTCTTCGATGCTTCGAGTTCGGAAAGTGACGCCGGTATACTTAATTCGCTTGAGCGCGTGTAAATCAAAATCAAACTCAGCAAAACGCCCAGCAAGTCGGCCAACGTTCACAATGCGCCCAAGAATCGCACAGGCCTCGATATTGGGCGTCCCGAATTTTCCGGATAGCTGATCAATGATCAGGTCAACACCCTTGCCACCATTCGCCTCAGTCGCCAGCTTAGGCCACTGTGGATCACTATTGTCAATTGCAAAATCTGCACCAAACTGTTTGAGTTGCTCGCGACGGCCTGCATGAGAGGACGTGCCAATCACCGTTTTCGCGCCCATCAATTTAGCGACTTGCATCGCCATGAGACCCACACCTGATGACGCACCTTGAATCAATACGGTCTCGCCTTTACGCAATTCGCCGGCGGTCACGATTGCGTTATGCATCGTTTGTACTGCAATAGGCAAACTCGTTGCTTGTTCAAAGCTCATTGACGCGGATGGGATCATCATGACACGCCCCCAGTCGGCAACGGCATACTCTGCATAACCACCCGAACCGGAACACATCACGCGATCACCGACCTTAAAGCCTTTGGCGTTGGCACCCACTTCAACAATTTCACCTGACCACTCAAGACCAGGCACGGTACCAGCCCCGCCTTGACTGCCATGCATACCACCAGCAATCACGCCCAAGTCAGCGCGATTCAAACCCGCAGCGCGCACCCGAACCAATACCTGCTCGGCGGTAGGAGTCGGCTTAGGCGCCTCGGTGATATGAAATCCTTCAGTCGTCAGAACAGCTGCTTTCATGCTTTAGTCTCCAGTTTTAGCAAATCTCTTGAATCAATCTGTACGTTGCTCATCAATCGCACTTCGCACTCATCCCACCATCCACAATCAGCTCAGTACCGGTGATAAAGCGGGCTTCATCGGAGGCTAAAAACAACACTGCATTAGCAGTATCGCGACCATCGCCCATGAACGACATCGGGATGCGGGCTTGACGGCGCTTCAATAAGCCCTCAGCATCCCCGCCTGCCTGTGCGCCTGCCAACACCGCCTCAACCAATGGCGTGTGCAGCAAGCCTGGCAGTACTGAATTCACTCGAATTCCTTTTTTGGCATATTCAACGGCCACCACGCGTCCAAACTGAATCACGCCGGCCTTAGCCGCAGCGTAGCCCACTTGAGGGGCTCCTGAAAAACGAATGCCGGAGGTTGACGAAATATTGACGATCGAGCCGGCGCCTTTCGCCTCCATAATCGGCATCACATATTTGCACATCAAAAAGACAGTTTTAAGATTGATATCGATTTGAGCATCCCAGTTTTCTTCGCTGAGTTCGATCGGCCCGCCGCGCACAGGACCGCCAACGTTATTAACCAGGATATCAACCGTGCCGTATTGCTTCAAGCACGCGGCAACAAGCGCTTGTATGGCTTTGCTGTCCGTCACATCGCAAGTGTAAGGTGTCACATCCCCATCAAATTTTTTAATGAGCGCCAGCGTATCAGTCATGGCCGCCATATCTTTATCTACCGCAAAGACGCGCGCACCTTCTTGCGCAAAGCGCATGGCGATCGCTCGGCCGTTGCCCCAACCTGGCCCCACACAACCCGCACCCGTAATGATTGCAACTTTATTGGCTAGCCTGCCTTGAGAGATAGTCATACGAGATCTTTTTTAAAAATGATTAAGGAGTTGTCGAGGTTAAGCCGCCATCGACCACAATCGTTTGACCGGTGATGTAGCGTGCTTCATCGCTTGCTAAAAAGACAACGGTATTTGCAACATCCCACGCATCGCCCATATAACCCGCAGGCACCTGTTTATGACGATGCGCGACAAAGCCTTCATAATCGCCCTTCGCATATTTATCAGCCAAGCGCTTCACGAGCGGCGTAAATACCAAGCCGGGCGCCACGCAATTCAAGCGTACGCCTCGATCAGCATACAACACGCCCGTTGTTTTGGTCAGTTGCATTAACGCTGCTTTACCGGCCGCATAGCCAACCTGTGGTTTACCAACATAACGCAAGCCCGCAACCGACGAAATACTAACGATAGAGCCCTTGCCTTGCGCCTCCATGATCGGCAGCACATATTTACAGGCCAGGAACGCGGCCTTTACATTGATATCCATCTGGTCATCCCAGATTTGTTCGCTCATGCTAACGGGATCACCCGGCTCAGAGCGACCCACATTATTAATCAAAATGTCGATGCGGCCATATTGAGCCATACAAGCATCGACCAATTTCTTTACCTCGTCAGCCTGTGTTGCATCAGCGGTGATCACATGTGCGATGCCGCCCTCATCCTGAATGATTTTTTGCGTCTGTTGTGCGGCCTCAAGATTTAGATCAGAACCAAAGATACTTGCGCCTTGTCTGGCGAGCGCCACTGAGATTGCCTTGCCGTTACCCCACCCCTCGCCAAGCGTGCCACAACCCGTCACGAGTGCGACTTTGCCGTCTAATCTAAACACAGTGATTCCTTGTTTGTCTTGAAAGATTTTTTACTATATTACCTGCCCAACATCAGCGCAGCAAAAGCCTGCTGTAGCGCCGGATGCCCCGCGTAAAAAACGGTCATCACAGGACCTGTACGCACAATGAGACGCGGTGCGATGAGCCAGCTTAAATAAGGAAAATAAATAAACTTAGCCTGACGAATATCAGCAATACGCACTTGTTTTTTCCAAAGCCAGGTCTGTTCGATCATCCCTTGCTTAATCGACGTTCGACTTTTCAATATCCAGTAATAGACAACAAGAATGATCACCAACGCAGCACCCCAGACGCACGCCGCAGAAAGTGAAAACTCTTGCCAAACCACCATGCGTGCGGCCCGGGCGCCCCAATAAATCAAGGCGCCAACCAGAACCGATGCAAGCGCTTTGATCAACGCGGTAAAAGCGGGCCCCTCTGCCTCAAGCGGCAAGGGCTGAGTGCTTTCAGCGCTCTGCTCTGAAGGGCTCGCTGCTAAGTCAGTTGTCGAGCTCGACATATTTTTATTTACTGCCTTTCATTAGGCCACGCATCAAATCATTAACAGTATCTTGCTCGCTTTGAGCGTCAGGCTGTTGCAAATCGTTGGTGGGGATTTCAATACGTATCGTACTGAGATCCACTTGCACGGGCTTATCCAAAAACACTGTCACCGTCTGTGGAAAGAAAATCACAATCACCACGAGCAATAGTTGCAAGATCACCCAGGGAATAGATCCTAGATAGATATCACGCGATAGCACTTTGCCAGGTAACGATCCGGCCTTGAACAAGGCGTCCGCCGTGCTGCGTAAATAAAAGAGCGCGAAACCAAACGGCGGATGCATAAAGCTTGTTTGCATATTCACGCACAACAGCACGCCAAACCAGATCATGTCGATACCGAGCTTGCTGGCGACGGGGGCAAGCATCGGCAGAATAATGAACGCGATCTCAAAGAAATCTAAAAAGAACGCCAAGAAAAATACGAAAACGTTGACAACAACCAAGAATCCGATCTGCCCCCCAGGCAATCCCGACAGCAGATGTTCAATCCAAATTGCACCATCCACACCCTGAAACACCAGAGAAAAAACGCGTGAACCAATCAAGATAAAAACCACCATCGCCGTAATGCGCATGGTGCTCGTCATCCCGTCGCGAACAATCTCCCAATTCAAACGACCGTGAACTGCTGCCAACAAAATCGCTCCCATCGCACCCATCGCACCGGCTTCTGTGGGTGTTGCGATCGCATAACTCATGCCAGGCAGGCCGCCCATGCTTCCAAGAACAGCCAAGATCAATATCGCCGAGGGGATGATCCCGCGCAAACATTTCCTCCAAAGCGTCCATCCCTGCAGCGTTCGAGCAGTCACGGGCAAACCTGGCACGTGTGTCGGTGCAACCTTTGACAACACAAAGGTATACGTCAGAAAAATCAACACCTGCAAAATCGAAGGGCCCCAGGCACCTTTGTACATATCGCCAACTGAACGACCCAACTGATCCGCCATCACCACCAACACTAAAGACGGGGGCACCAATTGCGTGATCGTGCCCGAGGCCGCGAGTACCCCAGTGGCGTAGCGCATGTTGTAGCCATACCGCATCATGACCGGCAGTGAGATCATTGCCATCGCAATGACTTGCCCGGCGACCGTACCAGTAATTGCGCCCAGAATGAAGCCGACAATAATCACCGAATAGCCTAGGCCGCCACGAATGGGTCCAAATAATTGACCCATCGAATCAAGCATATCTTCTGCCAAGCCGCACTTTTCAAGCACGGCTCCCATCAGCGTAAAAAATGGGATCGCCAACAGCAGATCATTAGAAAGAATGCCAAAGATATTAAGCGGCAAGTTATACATAAAGGCGGCGGGAAACCAACCCATCTGGATAGCAATAAAGCCGCACAACAAACCCAGCGCCGATAGCGAAAAAGCAACCGGAAACCCGATCAACATGATCAGGATCAAGCCCCCAAACATCAGAGGTGCAAATTCTTGCATCGTCATTGGAGAGGCCTCTCGTAATGCATGTCCATTTGATAGGCGTTGTTGAGCCACGCCACGCGCTTAATGATTTCGGCTAACCCTTGCAAGACCATCAAGGCGAAACCTAAAGGCAGCATCATCATCGCCGGCCAACGTGTCAGTCCGCCCGCATTGGGCGAACCCTCGCCCGAAGCCAGCATTTGTAGAAACAAGGGCCACGACAAATAAAAGAATAAGACCATCGCTGGCATCAAAAAGAAGATCAAGCCAAACAAGTCGATATAGGCACGGCTGCGAATCTTAAGCATGCCGTAGATCACGTCGACCCGTACGTGTTCATTCACGCGCAAGACCTGGGCCGCGCCTAGCATGACGCACGCAGCGAAGAGATACCATTGGATCTCAAGCCAGCCGTTCGAGCTATAGGAAAACGCGTAACGCATAAAGGCATTGCCCGCACTAATGCCAGCGCAAAGCAAAACAGCCCATTTTGCAAATACTGCAAAAAAGTCTGTTAGCCGATCAACAAAACCGGCGAGAACAAGCAACTGTTTCATTTTGGCTCCGAGGGGTCTATGGCAAAAAAGGTCAAACACCTTCTATTACCAATACGCCAACTCGTCATCATAACGAAATGTGCGCCTCAACGCCGAAAAGTAGGGGCTTAGTTATATGGGCAGATACCCTAAGAATCGCCCCTAGCTTGGTGGCTTAGCTTAAGTCTTGAACCAGGGAGGCAAGTGTCGCATCCGGCAGCGTTTCGACATGCATTGGATACTCGACATGCTCACAGCCCACCATCATTTGGGCGCCCGCTAACAGCGATTTTTTGGCTGCTGCGGGCAGTTCAAATCTCAAAAAGTGAACGGCTGAGGTCTTTGCTGAAGTCGAGCGCTCAAGGTCTTCGTTGGCGATCGCATAAATGCGAGGCTGTCCTTCGACTTGAACGAACATCTTATGCTCAACGCCGATGAGTTTTCCCAACGCGATCTTTCGATCTGCCTCGTTGGGATATTCGAGCATCATGGTGGCTTTAAAGTTTGACCCATCTGGCACCAGCGGGTTGTAGGCGTCAAGTTCATCTTGAATACCCTCGTCTTCAAATACCTTTTCAACGCGCAACATCTCTTGAATCTGATAGCGCATCAAAAATTCATTTTCAAAAATAATATTTAAATGCTCGCCCAGTGCGATTGTTCGTAGGCGCCGCTGTTCGATCGCTTGTTTGCGCATTTCAGGACGCGCCTTATGGTACGCCTCGAGCGTCATCAAGCTTTCACGCGTGATTTTAGTCATGGTGTTCTTCTCTTCATTATTCTGGAAAGTCATTATTTAAAGTCCGTATGCCTTAGCAATCAAGGTTAAGGGGTGCGCCATCTCTGCGCTCGCCAAACCATTTTCTTTCATGCCCTGTTCGATATGGTGCCCCGCCAATTGGCAATCCGAGCTGATGTAGTTCGGTTCGTTGTTTGCCATTGCTTTGAACACGGGCTTACCAATCTTCATGGCCGTATCATGAAACTCTTTTTTCACACCCCAAGTGCCCGAATGCCCTGAGCAACGTTCAACCACATTGACTTCAGTGCCTGGTACGAGCTTGAGCATTTCAGCCGTTTTCTTGCCCACGTTTTGCACCCGCGAATGGCACGGGACGTGATAACTGACATGACCAAGATCTTCTTTGAAGTCTGTTTTCAACAGGCCATCTCGGTTGCGTGCGATAAAGTATTCGAACGGATCCCACATCGCGTCTTTTACCAACTGCACGTCTGCCTCATTAGGAAACATTAAGGGCAGCTCTTGCTTGAACATGAGAGTGCACGAAGGGATTGGGGTCAAGATTGCATAGCCCTCGCGCGCAAGCTTTGCGAGCTTGGGAATGTTCTTGTCTTTGTTGGCAGCGACCGCATCCAAATCGCCGAGCTCAAGTTTAGGCATGCCACAGCAGGCTTCCTTATTGACCAGCTCATAAGGAATCTGGTTGTGCGTCAAGATCTTAATCAGGTCTTGACCAATACCAGGTTCGTTGTAGTTGATATAGCACGTGGCGTAGATCGCGACCTTACCTGGCGTTTTCTCGCCATTCACCACGGGCAAAGCCGCTGAGGGCTTGGCCACCTGCGGAAAAGTCTTCGCGGCATACTCAGGAATCCAAGCTTTTTTATCGACGCCCAATGTGCTTTCCATGACCGATCGCATGACGGCAGTTTTGTTCACGGCATTCACCGCTTCGGTCACGATTGGAATGCCTGCGAACATACCGAGCTTGTCGGTTGACGACAATACGGCATCGCGCAGCGTAGTCTCGCCTTTTTTGAAACTAACGGCCTTAGCGCGCAGCATCAAATGCGGAAAATCTAAATTCCAAGGGTGTGGCGGCACGTACGGGCACTTGGTGACGTAACAAACATCGCACAAGAAGCACTGGTCCACGACCTTTTTGTAGTCTTTTTTATCAACGCCATGCACTTCGCCGTCTTCAGTCGCGTCAATCAGGTCGAACATCGTCGGAAACGAACCGCATAAACTCAAGCAACGGCGACAGCCGTGGCACATGTCGAACACGCGTTCCATTTCGGTGTGCAGCTTACCTTCGTCGTAAAAGTCTGGATTCGTCCAGTCTAGGGGGTGACGGGTGGGCGCGTCGAGATTACCTTCGCGATTTGACATGATGAATCCTTATCTATTGCCCCAAAAGGGGTACTTAAAAAGACTGTGACCAGCAGAGCCGGCCACAGGTCTAGCATCAGCGTGTGGCGAAAGAGCGAGCTCTTTGCGCCATCACCTGAACAAGCAGGCTGACTTAGTCGACCAGTGCGTCGAGCGCTTTCTGATAACGATTGGCGTGTGAACGCTCGGCTTTAGCGAGTGTTTCAAACCAGTCGGCGATTTCGTCAAAGCCTTCCGCACGTGCTGTTTTGGCCATACCTGGGTACATATCGGTGTACTCATGGGTTTCGCCATGAACAGCCGAAGCCAAGTTGTTACGGCTTGAACCCATTGGCAGCCCTGTTGCTGGGTCGCCTGAGGCTTCTAGAAACTCGAGGTGGCCATGTGCATGGCCAGTCTCGCCTTCGGCGGTTGAGCGAAATAACGCTGCAACGTCGGGTTGACCTTCAACGTCAGCCTTGTTTGCGAAATACAAATAACGACGATTTGCCTGCGACTCGCCTGCAAAAGCGTCTTTCAAGCACTGTTCTGTTTTAGAACCTTTGAGCTGGGCCATATAGCCTCCTGACTTTTGAAATAAGGAAAAAAGTGGAGCATTAGCTGCAAACACCGCCTTCAACAAGCGACTGCAGCTAACCTCTGGGAGAAGTGTAAGCGGGCTTTATGACCAAGAGAAGTTAAATTTATCTAATTTTTTGATAGTTTTTAACTATTCAGCCGCTTTTTTATGGGCTGCCAACGCCATCAACCTGCGATCTCGCCACAAGCGACGCGCCATGAGCTGGTCTTTTGGCAAAATCGCCCGCCGCGCGGCTTCGAGTTTTGCGATGACTTCTTCAGACCAATGATCGGTTGAAGTCTGCTCGGTCGACATTGCTTGGTACATCTCATCAAAACGATGCGCGTAGTCTGCCAGACCGTCTGGTGCATTCAGGTCGATGGTCTCAAAAGGGCCCATGAACGACCACCGCAACCCCAGACCTTCGCGAATGGTGACATCAAGCCCCTCGGCATCAACGTAACCCTGTTCAACCAACCTGAACGCTTCGCGCAGTAACGCGCCTTGCAAGCGGTTCAAGATAAATCCACGGAGTTCGCGATGAATTTTGACCGGTTTTTGACCCACACTTTCCATGACATCCCAGGCTTTTTGCACAACGGCCGCATCGGTCCAGGGTGCCCCACAGATCTCGACGACTGGAATCAAGTAAGGGGGGTTCACTGGATGCGCAATCAGGCAGCGCGAGCGGCCTGGCAAGTTCTCGCTGAAGGCCGAGGCTGGAATACTTGACGTCGAACTCGCCAACACCGTCGTGGGCGAAGCAAGCTTGTCCATTTTGGCAAAGATTTCGATCTTCATCTCGACGCGCTCAGGCAAGTTTTCTTGCACATAGTCAACGTCTTTTAAAACCTCTTCAAGCGTGGCGCTGGCGCTGATGCGCGACACCAAACCTTTTGGGTCTGTAATCAAACCAGCAGCCTCTAGGTCGGCAACCTGCTTTTCGATCAGCGTAAACGCCAAGGACACTGCCTTAGGATCGCCATCCCACATTTTTACGTCATGACCACCGCGCGCAAAAACAATGGCCCACGCCTGGCCAATCAATCCTGAACCCACGACCGCGATTTTCATTTTTTCTCCTGTGAGGTGATAACTTTTTATTCAACCTAGTGTAGTGCCGAATCGACCGTCAAACAGCGTTACATTGGGCCGCTGCAAGACGAACAGTTTGCAAGTGAATATCGACGATCTGGTTCACATCGGTGCTATACCCACCAGCCATCATGATCGCCATCGGACAGCGTTGGCTCTGCGCATACTGCATCACCATCAAATCGCGCGAGCCCATGCCAGCCTTGGTCAGCTTCAGGCGCCCTAACCGATCCGACTCATGGGGATCGGCGCCGGCAAGGTAAAGCACGAACTGGGGCTCAAACCGTGCTTTGATCTGCGCCAGCGCTGCAGCCAGCGCCTCGAGGTAAGGCTCATCCTGGCAGCCATCAGGCAAGGGCACATCGAGCGAGCTCTGTTGCTTATTAAACGGGTAATTGCGCGCACCATGTAGCGATAACGTAAAAATCGTGGCGTCGCCTTGAAAGATTGCAGCAGTCCCATCACCTTGATGTACATCCAGGTCAATGATCGCAATCTTCGTTTTGGGGCTGCTGGTTCTTTGCAAGACCTTTGCCGCAATCGCTGCATCATTAAACACACAAAAGCCGCTGCCGCGGTCGCGATACGCGTGGTGCGTGCCACCAGCAAGATTCACTGAAATTCCGTCAACGCTTGCAGCCTCACAGGCCGCGAGCGTAGCCCCGACTGAACGCCGTGAGCGCTCGACCATTTCCAGGCTCCAGGGGAAACCAATCTCGCGTTGCTCTTTTGCACTGAGCTCGCCTCGAATGACGGCTTGCAGATACCGCGGGCTATGGGCCAACAAGATCTGGGTATCGGTTGCTGCCGGCGCTTCGTTCAACTCAATATTGCTTTGAACACTCACCGCATCGCGCAGAAGTCGATACTTGGACATTGGAAAGCGGTGCCCAGCGGGCAACGGCAAAACGAAATGATCGGAGTAAAAGGCTTTCACGGTGGCCAACGTCGTCGAATGGTGCTGATAAATGCTATTTAAACACTCGTCTGACACTCAATCGTACTGAGCGTGCTAATCGCCCTTGATATTGTTTTCGCGAATAATTTGACCGAAGCGTCGGTAATCTGACTCAATTCGATTTGTGAGCACCTCAGGCTTTCCACCCACTGGCACATAGCCTAACGCTTTAAACCGCTCCATCACTGCCGGCGTGTGCAAAATCTTATCGGACTCCTGGCTAATGCGATCAATCGCTGCCTGAGGCGTGCCGGCAGGATAGGTCAGCCCAAGCCAGACGCCAATATCAAACCCTGGGATGGTCTCAGCTAAGGCGGGTACCTCTGGCAAACCAGAAAACCGACTCGATGTCGACACTGCAAGGGGTATCAGGCGGCCACTTTTAAAGTGCTGGATTGCTGGGCCGATTGAGCTGAAGGTCACGTCCACATGACCACTAATCATGTCAGTGTTTGCTGGCGCTTGTCCTTTGTACGGCACGTGTACTAAATTGATCCCCGCCTCGTGCTTCAAAAGCTCTGCGGCTAGGTGCCCCGACGATCCATTACCCGACGACGCAATTGTGAATTTACCTGGATTCGCTTTGGCTAAGGCAATCAATTCGGCCACGTTTTTTACTGGCATTTTTTGTGGGTTTACCACTAAGACTAACGGAAGGTTTGCCGTCAAACTCACATGTGCAAAACTTTTTAACGCATCGTAAGGCACGCTGTGCAAATGGGGGTTAATTGTGAAGGGTGGATCTGAGCCAAAGCTGATGGTGTAGCCATCCGGCAAGGCTTTAGCCAACAGGTCTGCGCCGATCACGCCTCCGCCGCCCGCACGATTTTCAACAATGACGGGCTGCCCTAAGGCCACCGCCAGTTGCTCTGCCATGAGGCGCGCCGTCAAATCAGCGGCACCGCCAGGTGCGTAGGGCACAATCATTTTGATCGCCTTGGTGGGCACCCACTGCCCATAGGCCGGCGCCATCGTGCCCGCGATCAGGAATAAACTTGCCAGCCACGCGCTCAGGCCTTTCATGCGGCGATGCCCTTTTCTTTTGACTCGCCGTAGGGTGGCGAATAAATCACCAACACACGCACGGGTTCTTCGCTAATGCGTGTAAAAGCATGCACTTCGTTCGCTGGAAAAAAACACGAATCCCCCGGGCCCAGTTCACAGGTCTCGCCGCCCACTTCAGCGCGCGCACGGCCCGAAAGCATGTAGCAAACCTGCTCAATTCCGGGGTGACGATGCGGCAACGCGCCACCGCCATCACCTTCAAGTTTGCCACCCACCACGCCTAACAACACTTCGAGATGTTTGGCCCCGACAGTCTCGGGTCCAATCAAACGGCGATTGACCGTGTCGCCATGGTTCGCGGGGCTATAGGGGGTCACGTCTGATTCTTTAATGAAATATCGGCTCTTCGTCATTCTGATCTCTCTCAATAAAAATTAAAAATTGAATTCTTAGTTGCCCCAGCAGAAATTGTGCCTTAGCGCTTCAAGAATCCTGCATAGTTTTGGGCTGCAATTTCGTCACATTTTTTTCGGTACACATCTAATCCAGCCACGTACGGCGTAAATACGCGAGGCTTTCCTGGCACGTTCGCGCCTACGTACCAAGAGTTCGCCAAGGGGTAGAGCGTCGAGTCGCCCACGTCGTTGACGTGTTGCGTCCACTGCGCTTGCGCACTTGGGTCTGCGTCGATCTCGTGTAGTTTTTGCGATCGTATCTGCTCGATGCAATCCGCAATCCAGTCTACATGCTGTTCAATGGCACACACCATATTGGTTTTAACAGAGGGACTTCCGGGCCCAGTCACAATAAACATATTGGGAAAGCCAGCTGTCATTAAGCCCAGATAGGTTGCCGGACCATCCGCCCATTTTGTCTTGAGTTCAACGCCTTGCTTGCCCCGAATATCAATTTCAAAGAGCGCCCCAGTCATCGCATCGAAGCCCGTTGCAAAAACGATCGCATCCAATGCAAAACTTTCGTTTTCAGTTTTCAGTCCTTCGGGTTCAATCTGCTCAATCGCTGCTTTCTGGACATTCACTAACCGAACGTTATTGCGGTTGTAGGTTTCAAAATATCCTGTATCCACACACAAGCGCTTTGTCCCGATGAAGTGATCATTTGGACATAAGTCTTCGGCCGTTTGTGGATCTTTCACAATTTGCCGGATTTTTTGCCGCACAAATTCGCCGGCAGTTTCATTCGCCTCTTTACTGACTAGGAGGTCGGTGTAGGTATAAAGAAAGCTGATTGCACCACCCTTCGCCCATTTCGCCTCGTACGTGTCTTGGCGCTCTTGGGCTGACACCTCAAAAGCCTTCTTGGTCGGTTTAGGATGCCCTCCAATACAAAATGGTGTCAGTTGCGCCTCTGCGCGATGTTCGACGTAATTCGCCTGGTGGGCTTGATGCAGGGCAGGGTCAATCGGCCTGTTATGTGCCGGCACCACAAAATTGGCGTGACGCTGAAATACATACAGTTGCTTAGCCTCTTTGGCGATCAGCGGGATCATTTGCACCGCTGAAGAGCCCGTACCAATCACACCAACCCGTTGCCCCGTAAAGTCAACGCCTTGCGCCGGCCACAGTCCGCTGTGATACCACTTACCTTTGAAACGATCGATTCCTGGAATCTCAGGGAGTTTTGCCGTTGAGAGACAGCCGGTAGCCATGACACAGAAAGGCGCCTCGACATAGTCACCACCCTGCGTTGCGAGTGTCCACAGACAGCGCTCACTATCGTAGTGCGCTGACGATATCCTTTGATTCAGTTCAATATCTTTACGCAAGTCAAACCGATCCGCCACGTGATTTAGATACTTCAAAATAACAGGCTGCTCAGCGTAACGCTCTGGCCAAACCCAGTCTTGTTGAAGATCTTCGTCAAACGAATACGAGTATTCAAGGCTCTCAACATCGCATCGCGCGCCTGGATATTTATTCCAAAACCAAGTGCCGCCGACATTCGAACCCGCCTCAAAGACACGGACACTCAGACCGAGCGCGCGCAGCCGCTTAAGCATATAGAGCCCTGCAAAGCCCGCTCCAACGACAATCGCGTCATAGCGTTGCGTTTTTGTTGCTACGGGCGAAACATCTTTCATTTGTGTAGCAGTCGACATCACTTTGTTTTCCATCCAGAACAAAAAATTTGATTTTTACTGTGCTGCAATATTTGCTTTTTTAACCACGCGGCTCCATTTTTCGATGTCCTGTGCGAGCAACGTCTTAAACTGCTCAGGTGTCGTGGCTAAAGGCTCCATGCCGATTGATAGGATCTTCGCGATCACGGCAGGATCTTTCAAAATCAAAGTGACATCTTCACTAATTTTGGCAACAATATCCACAGGCATATTGCCCGGCCCAAGCAACCCGACCCAAGGACTGACGCCAAACTGCGGGTAACCTAGCTCAGAGATTGTCGGCAAATTAGGCAAGCGTTGAGACCGCGCGGCACTCGTTACGGCAAGCGCTTTTAAACTACCGTTATCAACCTGCTGCGCGATCGAAGGCACACTCGCAACAACGGTCGAAACATGGTTGCCTAGCAAATCCGTCAAAGCAGGCGCCGCGCCTTTGTACGGCACATGCTCCAATTTCATATCCGTGGCCTGGTTGATCATTTCGCCAATCAAATGATTCAAAGAGCCCGTTCCCGCCGAGCCAAACGTCAGCCCAGGTTTAGATTGAGCCAGTTTTACCAGCGCCGGAAAATCAGAAACCCCCAACTGATTATTTGTAGCGATTAAAAAGGCCACCGAGCCGATCGTTGCGATCGGCGTAAAGTCTTTAATGGGGTCGTACGGCAAAGACTTATAAAGACTCGCATTGATCGCTTGAGGGCCATCACTTGACATCAAAAGTGTGTACCCATCATTCGGGGCCGTCGCGACCGATTGCACGCCGATAATTCCGCCCGCGCCCGCTTTATTTTCAACAAAGACAGAACGACCCCAGCGTTGCGACAATTTTTCAGCAAACAATCGCGCCAACAAGTCTGTGGCGCCTCCAGTCGTTTGCGGCACAATCATTCTCACATCTCTTTGTGGATATGGTTGAGCAACACTCACGCAAGTCACAAAGAATAAGGCAGCGGCGACAAAGCCGATCTTAAGCACCTTCATTGAATTCCCCCAGTTTGATACTACGCGGCCCTGTTTTGAGATTTTTAATGGCACGCATCGATCAGCGTCTAAGCACCAACCTTGACGCTATGCTACAAGTATTTATTAGAATTTTCTAGCTTGTGAGCGGTTATGATGGGCAAAATAATACAAAGCATCCACGCAAGCGGTGCGTCAACTTGGAGATCCACATGAAAGTATATGAAGCCGTCACGGTTGGTTTGGTTGCCGAAGGCTGCAAAACACTCTTTGGCCTGATGGGCGATGGCAATATGTCGCTTTGGGGCGCTTTAGGGCGTCAGAAAAAAATCGATATCGTCTCGTCGTTTAACGAGGCCGGTGCTGTCTCTATGGCGGATGGCTATTCGCGCACTACCGGCCAAGTCGGCTTGTGCACGATCACCTGTGGCCCTGGCCTGACTCAAGTTGGCACCTCGCTGAGCATCGCCGTGCGCAATCGCTCGCAGATGGTACTCATTACCGGGCAAATTGCTGCAGGTGCAAAAAATAATATTCAGTCTATGGATCAACGCCGCTTTGTTGAAGCCTGTGGTGCTCGGTTTCATGACATCAGCAGCGCCGACAACTTAGCCGACGAAATGGCAGAAGCGTTTTATGCCGCACGCGTGCATCGCATCCCAGTTGTGCTCAACTTGGATATGGCGCTTCAAGAACAGTCTTTTGACTGGGACTTTGATTACCGCCCCTCTACCAATTTCTTGCCTGCCCCGATTGGCGCCCCAAGCGATGAGTCGCTACAGCCACTCTTAGAGAAGCTGATCGCTGCCGAACGCCCTGTGATCATTGCAGGCTTAGGCGCGCAACGCGGCAATGCCAAACCAGAAATTCTTAAACTCGCTGCGCAACTCGGTGCGTTAGTCGGTACCTCACTGCAAGCCAAGGATCTATTTCTTGGCGAAGAATACAACCTGGGTATTTCAGGCACCTTTGCGTCGGCACCTGCCGAGCACCTCTTTGCTGAGTCAGACTTCGTGTTGGCGCTTGGCGCTGAGTTGGGCTACTACACCGCCGAAGGCGGTTTAATGTTCCCGTCAGCCGAAGTTGCGCGTATCGATATCAAAGCAGCCCCCGACGAGATTGGCGTGATCCCTGGCTTGTACGTGTGCGGTGATGCCAAAAAAACCGCGGCTGCCCTGAGCAGGCTTCTTGAGGCACGCAAGGTACAAAAAGAAGGTTTCCGTACCGCGGCGACTCGCGAAATTTTAAATACACCGGCCGCCGTCTTTACAAAACCAACCGATGGTTTAGATCCACGTCTTCTCGCCAAAAATCTATCGCAGGGTTTGCCTAAAGATGTTGTGCTCACCATCGGTGCCGCGCATTATTTTTCGTTTCCTGCGATGTACACCGCTTTGCCAGAGGGTGCTCTCGTTCACTTCTCGCATCACTTCGGCGCAGTTGGCCAAGCGCTGCCGCTTTCAATTGGCGTGAGCGTGGGGCATCCCGGACGTGCGCACGTTGCGATGGAAGGCGACGGCAGTGTCATGATGAACTTGCAAGAACTCTATACGGTCACACGACACAAGATTCAACTCGTGCTAATCATCTGGAACGATGCGGGCTACGGCGCTGAGGTGCACAAACTCAAAGCGAAAGGCTTTGATCCCTCGCTAGCCCAATGGCAATCAGCAGATTTTGCGGCGATTGGAAAAGCCTTCGGTGGGGATGGGGTACGACTCGCCTCTGAAGCTGACCTCGTACCGGCCATCGAACGCGGCATCAAAGCCGGCGGCTTATTCATCATCGATGCCCGCGTGTCGCCAACCGAGATGAGCGACCCCTACGGCAAACTGCATTTTGGTCGCGAAAATCGGGCACCGCTCTTGCGTCGACTGAACAAAGGCACCTAAGCATGCGCTTCGAAGGAGAGTTTCGCGTTCCGGGGCAGCCCCGCGCAGTGCTTGAGCGTTTTGCTGAAGTCGAGCGAATGGTCAAGTGCATGCCGGGGGCCAGCATCGACGGACGCGACGACGATGGCAACTATCTTGGTGGAATGCTAGTTGCCTTTGGGCCCAAGAAAATCAAATTTAAAGGCAAGGTCACCGCCTCGGTCGATTTAGAGTCTTTGACTGGAAAACTGCACGTGCGCGGTGCCGCAGATATGCGCGCGGGCGCGCGGGCTGAGGTCAACGTGGTGTACACCGTACGCGACGATACTTCGGCCGCGGCGCCCACAAGTATCGTGGCGCTCGCGTCGGAAGCCGAACTCGGTGGTGTGCTGGCCGATTTCGGCAGCACCGGTGGTATCGCCGTCACACAAGCACTGATGGATGTCTTTGCGCAGCGTTGTGCTGAAGAATTTAGTCGAGAAGTGAGCACAACCGCAGGAGAAACATCTTCCAGCACGACCGCCTCCGGTGCTGCATCCTCTGCACCAAGCACCACGCCTGAACCTGTCAACGAAGCGCTCTCAGCAAACGCATTGCTCTGGTCAATTATTCAAACAAAATTTAAGCAATTCAAAAAGTGGTTAGGCCTTAGGAGTTAAACATGCCTCACGCATTCATCGTACGCATCACGCTTGCATTGGTGCTGCTCTTGACTCAAGGTAGTTTGATACAAACAGCACTGGCCGCAGATCCAGCCGCATGGCCAACTAAACAGGTTGCACTCGTTGTGCCTTACCCACCGGGCGCCATTACCGACACGGTCGGCCGCCGCCTTGGCAATCAACTCGGCATTGCCTTGGGCATCCCTGTTGTCATTGAGAACAAAGCGGGTGCTGGCGCAAATTTAGGCGCCGCCTATGTATCAAACGCGCAGCCGAATGGTGCGACCATACTGTTTACCTCTTATGGCAACATCATGATTGACTCGGTCACCGAGGCACAGCATAAGCTGACACCCGTCGCTGCCGTTGGCCCAATGACAGTGGTGATGCTGGTACGGCCAGACTTACCCTACAAAACGATTGAAGAGATGGTGAGCTACGCCCGCGCACATCCACAAAAAATTAGTTTCGCGAGTGTTGGCATTGGTAGTTCGTACCATCTCTTGATCGAGCAAATGAACACCCTCGGCAAACTCGACATGGTCCATATCCCCTACAAGGGTGGGGCCGCCTCAATGGCCGATTTCCTCGGCGGTCGGGTTGATGTGATGCTGGCGACTTGGCTCTTTGCAAAACCCTATGTGGCTGATAATCGTGCACGGGCAGTCGCTTTAGTAAATGGCGAGAGATCACCTACCTTGCCCGATCTGCCAACCGTCAATGAGCGCGCTGTGCCCGGGGTAAAACTCATCGATGGGTTGGGTGTCTTCGCACCCAAAGGCCTTCCCGAGGCTTTAGTCGTGCGTTTAAATAAAGAGATCAATCGAATTATTCAAGAACCAGAAATGAAAGCCTGGCTCACAAATGAAGCGATACCGCCTACGCCCATGACCACTGCAGCATTCGACAAAATGTTAGTCGACGAAGCCAAGCCGTTAGATAAATTAATTCGCGAAAACAAAATTGGTATGAAATAAGCTATTCAACCTTCGCACCGCTCTCAGTGATAATTTTTTTCCAGCGCGTTTGCTCTTCTTTCATGTATTGAGTGAACTGCGCTGGCGTGCCACCTAACAGTACGGTACCTTGCGGCGCAAGCTTTGTTTTAAGCGCCGGATCTTGCAACACAGTCGCCAACACACCACCTAATTTTTTTATGATCTCGGGCGCAACGCCTTTCGGCACGACAACGCCTTGCCAGGCGCCCATCACCCAGTCCGTCGTGCCTAACGCCTCATTAAATGTGGGCACATCCGGAAACAATGGACTGCGCTGCGTCGCCGCAACCGCCAAGGCACGCACTCGCGCATCCGACATCATCGCTACTGCTGCGCTCAAAGTCGAAATCATGAATTGCGTACGCCCGCTCGCCACATCAACCAACGCAGGTGATTCGCCTTTATAGGCGATATGACTAGTCTCTAAACCAAATTCGCGGGCAAACGCAGCGCTTGGCAAATGCGTCATCGTGCCCGCGCCGCTTGAACCGTAGTTCATATTGCCCTGCGCTTTTGCATAGGCCACAAATTCTTTCAGCGAACGTGGGGCCAAACTTGGGGCGGTTAAAAACACCAAGGGATTCGTTGCAGTCAACATCACAGGTGAAAAGTCAACAAACGGATCGTACTTCACGCTTTGGTACAACAGCGGACCTAAAACAATCGCGGACGTCGCGTAAAAAATCGTGTAGCCATCTGGCTCGGCTCGCGCAACTTCCGCCGCAGCGATATTGCCGCCGGCACCGCCTTTGTTCTCAACAACGACTGTTTCTTTGAGCTCTCGCGTCATCGCCTCCGCAAAAAATCTTGCCGAAATATCCGCAGAGCCGCCTGGTGCAAAGCCGACAACCATTCGGATTGGCTTATTGGGATAAGACTGACTTTGCGCCATCACATTTTGGGTAAGCAACAATGTCATAGCGGACAGGCATAACAGTAGTTTTTGTCTCATTTTTTTCTTTTCAGTCACGACGTCTATCAATTTGCGAAGTCCACACCTATCCTCTGCGCAAGCTCGTGCTACCACTACAAAGCTTTTTTACACTAGTGGCTGGCTTTGCGCAATACCAAAAAAATCGTGCGGTCGCTCCGAGCACAACATCTCGGGTAAGATTATCGACATCACTCATAAAAAGCGCCCAGCGCTTCAAGACAACAACTTCAGGAGGCAGTATGGATCTTCACCTCGCAGGCAAGCGTGCCTTGATCACGGGTGGTTCAAAAGGTTTGGGCTTTGGCGCGGCCAAAGCACTCGCACTTGAGGGCTGTGCGGTTCATCTCGTTTCACGCTCTGCAAGTGATTTAGAAGCAGCCGTTGGCGAGATCAAAAAGGTGTCTAACGTCGAGGTGTCTTTTACTGCGCTCGACCTCACCAAACCCGCTAACGTCGAGCTACTCAGAGAGCGCCTCGCCACAACTGATATTTTGGTCAATAACGCCGGTGCCGTGCCGCTTGGTTCGATCGAAGATTTCGACGATCAAAGTTGGCGCGATGGTTGGGATCTGAAAGTCTTTGGCTATATCAACATGACCCGTTTAGCCTTTCAAGTCTGGAAGCCCCTTAAGCTGCCTGGCGTCATCGTGAATGTGATCGGCCACGCAGGCGAAAATTTAACCGCGACCTATTTGGCAGGCACTTCGGGCTGTGCGGCGCTGATGGCGCTCACGCGCTCACTAGGCTCTGTCAGCCCTGAACATAACATTCGCGTCGTCGGTTTAAATCCTGGTCCTGTGTTGACCGAGCGTCTGTATAACTTTTTACGCAAACGTGCCGAGCTAACACTAGGCGACGCTGAAAAATGGAAACAACTTGTTGCCGCGATGCCTTTTGGCCGCACCGGCAAAGTCGAAGAGATCGCAAATGCGGTTGCGTTTTTGGCCTCCGACTTGTCGGGCTACACCACCGGCACAATTATTACGATTGACGGTGGTGTGTCTTCGCGGGCGAAGACTTGGTTGTAGCGCTTAAGCAGCGGGCCAATTGAGCACCTTCGCCAATGCCCCGCCCATCACCATCTCTAGATCTTTTCCCTTTAAAAAGTGCATCTCTTCGGTGAACAAGCTCACGCACTGCGCGTACGTGCACGGCAAGCGTGAGACATCCGAACCCCACATCGAGCGATCGGGGCCAAAGCCTTCAATGATGCGCTGAAGATAGGGCTGAATATTTTTAAATGGATAAGGATGCGTACTATAACCAGGCGCAGACGTCACCTTCACTGAAAGATTTTTGTGTCGAGCCAGCTTGAGCATAATGTCGAGATCGGCAAAACAAGCATCGTCACGTAATGCGCTTTTGCGACCCATATGATCCAAAATCAATTTCAAATCTGGATACCGAGTTGCCAGCCGATCCAGCACATCGAGTTGCTCAGACATCAGCACCATCACCGGAATCCCAAGGCGTTCACAGCCTGCCCAAAACCAATCGAGTGAACGATCGGCGAGCCAGCGAGACCACTTCGCCTTGTGAAACGTCATGCGAATACCAAGCATGCCTGGTTGCGTTAACCAGGTTTCGAGCAAGCTACGTGCGTTCGGATCTTCGGGATCAAAGCGGCCCATGATGCCGTATCGACCTGGGTAATTTTGTACTGCTTCAAGTGCAGTCAAATTTTTACTACCCACCATCGAGGGCGGCACAATGATCGCACGCGACACGCCAGTCGCATCCATGAGTTCAGTCATTTCAGCAGCTTCAAAGGGTTTTTCACGGTGGGGTCTCGCCCCTTCTCCCGCAATAATCACGGTGTGCCCAACATCTTCAGGCAGCCAAGGTCGGTCTGGGCGATGCGCTTCCCAAAGATGAACCTGTGCGTCGGTGATAACCATGTGTGCTCCTTGTTGTTATGGGCTAGTATTTAACCCATTCTCTTTTTATTGATGTCTAGTAACGGTTGCCCAGTTGCGGGCGCCGTTTCATTTTCTACATCTTAGCCTGTCTCTGCAAAGGAAACTTCCATGTCGACCACCCCACTTGAGCCTCTGCGTTTTACCCCTATCGCCCCCGAGGATCTGACGCCTGAACAACAAGCGGTCATGAAGCTCTATCGCTCAGGTTGGCAAGCGCAATTAACTGACCTGCCCAAACATCACTGGATGACCTTGCGCTCGCCTAAGTTTGCCGCGGTGGTCACGCCTGTCAGTAATTATTTTCGCAATGAATCATCACTGCCAGCACGCCTGAATGAATTTGCGATTTTGCTTACAGCGCGCCACATGGAGTCTCAGTTTGAATGGGGCCTGCACAGCAAGTGGGCCGTCAGAGACGGCGTATCGCCCGCGGTGGTCGACGCCTTACCCCGAGGCGGCAAACCCGCGGGTCTGCAACCCGACGAAGATATCATTTACGACTTCGTCACCGAACTGCTTGGCACAAAACGCGTCAGCGCCGCTGCCTTTAAACGCGCTAAATCCCTGCTCACTGATCAGCAATACTCTGATCTCGTGTGCGTCGTGGGTTACTACACCATGGTATCAATGGAAATCGCGGCAGCGGGCCCTGACGTACCCGACTGGAAAGACACCGTCGCTGCTGCAAACGCACGCGCCTAAGGATTGGGGCTTTTAATCGCAACCTCGAGCCAATACAGCTCGAGGTCAGCGCTTTGCCCCTTCGGTAGACCAATTTCTTCAGCTAGTGCGCGCAAATCAATCGGTCCCACTCGTGCCGCCTCAAGAATAGTGGAGTCTTCGCTTTCGGCCAGTGCCAAACAGCGCCGCGCCGTGGGCTTCGCGCCATGAATCGACTGTTCCGTTGTCTTGACGTTTGAGCCAAAGTCATCGAGGACATATTGCTGAACACGTCTGACTGTCGCACTGGTGCCTGCGACCCATTCTTGATCTGCATCATAGCGAATCACGACCAATAGCGGAGCCTCATTCGGGAAGGCTTCATTGGTGACCGCGCTACGCCGATAAACGCTTCGTGCGCCATGGCTAAACCAGCTCAACGATTTTTTAGTCCAGTTAGTCGGATTGCTCAAGGCATGTAAGTACGCGGGGCTTTGCAACGTTTCAGGCGATACCGTTTCATAAAACATCATGAACCGTGAAGGGTCTGCGGCCGAACGACAACGACGCCCCATTCGAAAACCCTCGATCGCGACGCGCTCGGGAATATGCTGGCAGTTATGCCACTGCTGATATTCAAGCCAATTCTCTGGCTCGATATTTGCCCAAAATGCCATCAGGCCTTCATTTTGCTTCACGGTCTATTCCTTTTTTGTTTAACTATTCAGCCCGAATGCCCGCAGCCTTCACCACCTTGCCCCACTTGTCTAGATCGGCACGCAAGAACACCGCAAACTCTTCAGGCGTCATCTTTAAACGCTCAAAACCTTGCGCTGCCATGCGCTCTTTAACCGCAGAGGTACTCATCGCCTGATCGACTTCCGCATTGAGTCGATCTACGATTACTTGAGGCGTACCGGCTGGTGCAAACAGTCCATACCAAAGATCACTGACTGTCTCGTCGTAGCCAGACAACCCAGACTCAGTCATTGTTGGTACCTCAGGTAAATAACGGCTGCGTTTCCCGCCCGTCACCGCGAGCGCTTTAACCGTACCTGCTTTAATTTGCGGGATGCTGGTCGCGAGCACATCGAACATACACGAGAGATTGCCACCAATCACGTCATTCATGGCGGGGCTGGTCCCCTTATACGGAATATGTTGGATTGGCGCACCCGAAATAAACTTTAATACTTCGAGCGAAAGATGGGCGGTTGTGCCATTACCCCCAGAGCCCGAAGAGATTGCGTTTGGATTGGCCTTCGCGTAAGCGACGAGCTCAGCTACATTTGTGACCGGCAATTTCAAATTACACATAAACGCGTTCACAAACGACACCAACGGCGCGACTGGCGCAAAGCTCTTGATCGGGTCGTAGGGCAGCTTGCTATACAAATACGGATTAATCGAGTTCGTACCGGTCAAGCCTAAAACCAATGAATAACCATCCGGCGCAGCCTTGGCTAGCATCTCCATGCCAATACCGCCCCCCGCACCACCCTTATTTTCAATAATGACAGGTACCCCGAGCGACTGCGAGAGTTCGGGTGCCACTGCACGTGCCAACACGTCCGTTGGACCGCCCGGCACAAACGGCACGATGATACGAATCGGTTTGGACGGATAAGAAGGCTGCGCAAAAGCACTCGTTCCGGATAAAGCCAACACTAAGACTGCGAACCACTTGTATTTGAGCATTCTGGTTACCCTAAATTTTAGTTTTTATAACTTTCACACGGTGATCCGGTTTAGCGCTTCAGCGTGTAATGAACCAATATCCTAATTCAATAGAAGAATAGACTAAATCGCGTGTTGTCTTTTACAGATTCGATGGATATACTGGTTTGACAAGTCCCGCACACAGACGGGAATCGAACGCTCATCTAAATAATTAAACGATAAAGGAAGAGACAAATGAGTATTTCTCGTAGAGATTTCGTAGCAAGCGTTGGCGCGATGGGTTTAGCCTCCTCTCTTCCGCGAATCGCCCTGGCACAAACTGAAAATATCAAAATCGGCTGGCTCGTCGCCATGACAGGCCCAAGCTCAGCCCCGGCTGCTGGGTTTGATCGCGGCGTTCATTTCGCCACGAACGCCATCAACGCTGCTGGCGGTGTGGGCGGCAGAAAAATCGAAATTATCACGCGCGATACACAAGGTGACCCGACCAAAGCGGTGAACGCCACACAAGAATTAATTAGCCAAGCGAAGGTACACGCCATTTGGGGCCCAACGAACTCTGGTGAATCATTAGCAGTGACTCCGATTTTGGCTAAAGCCAAAATGCCCAATATTCATCCTTGTGTGATCGATACCCTAATCGATCCAAAAAAATATCCCAATGCCTTTCGCATTTCACCCTCAAACACACAGTGGGATGATGCGGTACGACACTACTGCCTGAACATCTTAAAGCTCAAAAAGATTGCGGTAATTGGCGATACGACCGGCTATGGCGTAAGCGCCGTGAACGCCTCGGTCGCAGCCTTCAAAAAAGAAGGTGCGGAAGTTACCTATCAGGCCAATATCGACTCAACACAGTCTGACCTGACACCGGATATGTTGCGTGCCAAAAACAGCGGGGCTGAAGTCATCGTCGTCTGGAGCGTGAGCACCGGCATGTACTCGCGCATGTTTAATACACGCGCAAAGATGAATTGGGACGTGTCCTTTGTGGGCCATCCTTCTGTCTCTTCAGGCGAAATTGCCCCGCTGCTCGACAAGCCAGACAATTGGGCCAAGGTCTATGCGGTTGGCTACAAGAGTTGTAGCTATGATGCAGCGGGCAACTTACCCCCAGCAACCCAAGCCTTTGTTGCTAACCTACTTAAAGCCAAGGTCAAGCTAGACGACACCTTGCTCTGGTGGGTCGCCTGCGGGGCAGATGCGATTGATTTGATCGCCAAAGCAGTTGGGGCAAGCGGATCGACTAAGCCTGAAGGAATCATCGCTTACTGGAATTCGATCAAAGGGCTACCTGGACACTTTGGTACCTATAACTACTCTCTCGACCAACACAACGGCTACTCAACATCTGAAATCGTCATGTCTGAGGCGCGGTCTGCGAAAAACGGCACCTTCGCACTCGCACCTGGTTACTAAGTCAGTCGAACCTTCAGGAAGCACACATGTTTGCATCGATTCTCGCCGCCGGCTTGGCGGCGGGCGCGATTTACGCGCTCGTTGGCATTACCTACAACACCATGTACTCAACGTCACGGGTGATGAGCTTCACCGCAGGACAGCTTGGGATGCTTGGCGGTGTGTTTGGCTCATACTTTATCTTGAAGCTTGGACTGCCTATCATTGTGGGCTTTTTGGCCACCTTGGTCTGCTGCGCCATACTGGGCTACATCACAGAGCTCGTTGCCGTCAGGCCTGTTTTAAAGAGTCTTGAGCAACACTTGTATGTGCTTTCAACACTTGCACTTGCCTTGATGATTCAGCAAGTCACCGCAATTGAATGGGGTACTGAACCCAGACCATTTCCAAAACTGGTTGGGTGGGGAGAAGGCGTTTGGGATGAAAAATTTTGGATCCCAGTTGTCGCCTGCGCGCTCACTATCATTGGTCTTGAATTTTTATATCGTCGCACGTTAGTTGGACGTGCCTTTGTCGCGGTTGCAGAAGACAACTTCGCAGCCCAAGCCCTGGGTCTGCCCGAACGAAATCTACGTGTCGCAAGTTACATGCTCGCGGCGGTTGTGGGCGGTATCGCTGGATTTTCTGGTGGAGAGTTATTGCTCGCGTTCTTTGCGAACGGCGCCTTATTGAACTTTTATGGTTTCGTGCCAGTCGCCCTGGGTGGCTTAGGCAATAACCGCGGCGCAGTGATTGGTGGACTAATTTTAGGTCTGTTTCAACAAGCGGCTAATTTTTTAGTCGGCGGCATCTTTGCCTCGGTTGCCGTCTTCACGCTGTTTATTGTTGTGTTGCTTGCCGCGCCGCAGGGTCTGTTTGGCTCTGCTGTCGCAAGGAGAGTGTAATGAGCACTCAGACAACCGCCGACAGTACGCAGGCCCCAGCAACCGCACAGCATCACCCCGCCCGCACCCAACTCTTTTGGCTACTAGCCGCCGTCGTCGTCGCCCTCGGCATGCCCTATGTCAGTAACGACTACTGGGTATCGATCGGTACGCGCGCTGCCATCTATTGGGTCTTGATCTCTGGCTTAAACCTTGTTGTTGGCTTTGCTGGACAACTCGCGATCGGCTATGTAGCCTTACTCACGATCGGCGCCTATACAACAAGTGTGTTGACGGCCGGAAAAGTATTCGATCCTATGTCAGTATGGCTTGCTTTGCCTATTGCCTCGGTCATGGGTGCAATCTTTGGCGTCATCGTGGGCTTACCCGCCTTGCGACTTCGTACTTTTTATTTTGCAATGACTACGCTGGGTTTCGCAACGATCGTCACGCAAATTGCGCTCGCCTGGCAAAGCGTCACAGGCGGAGGCATCGGCATACCTGGTCCAGAAATGCCAGCGCCCTTTGATGACAATCTAGGCTTTTACTACTTGTGTTTAGCCTTCGCTGCTGTCTGTACGTGGCTCACCGCCAATATCGCACGCAGTCGTTTTGGCAGCGGCTTAATCGCGGTACGCGACGCCGAAGTGGCTGCTGAGGCTTGTGGCATTTCAAAAAGTCGCTTGCTGATTCCCGTTTTTATTTTGGCGGGCGCTCTAGCGGCTTTTTCAGGTGGTTTATTTGCAGGTTTGCAAACGTATGTCACGCCAGACGCCTTCACGTTTGAACTATCGCTACTATTTTTTATCTCGATTCTGATTGGTGGACGAGGTTCGATTTATGGCCCGATGATTGGCACAATCATTCTGGTGATTTTGCCTGAGATTGCAGCACCACTGGCAGCATGGTCAACATTTTTATATGCCTTCTTGCTGCTCGTCATTGTGCTGGCAATGCCGGGCGGGATTGCAGTGTTGCTTGATTTCAATAATCGCCGACCACTTGCCAAGCATCGTACCGTTGCGCCAGAAACACAAATGCTCGCTGCTTTGAATCCACACAATCGCTCAAGCAATAATAGTCTCACGCTACAGGATATCGTATTGACGTTCGGAAGCGTGCGAGCCATCGATGGTGTCACGTTAGAGGTCAAGCCTGGAAAGATCCATGGTCTGATTGGACCAAACGGCAGCGGCAAAACCACCACCCTCAATGTCATCTCTGGCTATTACAGCCCCAATCAGGGCACCATGACTTTTGGGCAAACAGCTTTGCCGGCAGGCCTGCCGCACTTGCGCGCAAGTCGCGGTATTGCTAGAACGTTCCAAACCCCACGCATTGTCGGTGAAATCTCAGTACTTGAGAACGTCATGATTGGCGGCGCCACAAAAGGCCAGGCTAGCTTTCTTGAAGCACTTCTTGCCATGCCGAAAGAGAAATCCGAGCGCAAGGCGCTCAAGGATAGGGCTCTCGCCTTGTTGGCCGTGGTCGGCTTAGGTTCGTTAGCACACGTCAGAACCGATCGCCTGCAACATAGTGAATTGCGTTTTATCGAAATTGCACGAGCTTTGATGATTGCGCCCGACTTCTTAATGCTCGATGAGCCTGCTGCTGGCTTATCGAGTGATGAAATCAACAAACTCGGCGCATTGATACAAGCCATCAGTGCCTGCGGCACGGGTGTCTTGCTCGTCGAACACCATGTCGATCTCATCTTTGCAATCTGCGATGACGTCACAGTGTTAAATCTAGGAAAAATTTTAGCGGCAGGCACCCCCGACGAAATTAGGGCACACAAGGAGGTCGTCAATGCTTACCTCGGCGGCTGATATGAAACAACAACCTCTACTCTCTGTTGAAAAGCTTGAATCAGGGCATGGCAAGATTCAAGTCTTGCACGGCGTTGATCTACATATTGCTG
>CALQNE010000012.1 GCA_943331855.1 Bordetella parapertussis | reverse complement strand
TGCCACCATGGTTTCAAACATTGGTACTTCGATTGCCTGGCCTTGTTTAGATTGTTCGCGCTCGTACAAGGCCATGACGATGGCATTGACAGTCGTGAGCCCTGATACTTTGTCGGCAATAATTGAGTTCACATATGCAGGCGCCTGCGCTACACCTCTCCCCTGCACATCAGCTAACCCACTCATGGCCTGAATGATGTCATCAAAAGCAGGACGCCCGGCATATGGGCCTTTTTCTGAAAAGCCATAAGCGCCACAATAAATCAGTCGAGAATTCGTTTGTTTTAACGCTTCATAATCCAACCCCAGGCGACGCATGGCGTTCGGCCGAACGCTATAGACCAGCACGTCGGCCCGCTCAATGAGTTTTTTTAAAACGCCTAAATCGTCTGCTTTTTTCAAGTCGAGCACGATGCTGCGCTTATTGCGATTCAATTGAACAAAAGCAGCGCTCATTCCAGGGTGGACAGACGGTGTCGTGTAACGAAAAATATCGCCGTCAGTCGCCTCAACTTTAATAACTTCAGCCCCCATATCCCCTAGGGTCTGGGTCGCGTACGGGCCCATCCCAACGGAGGTCAAGTCAACAACATGAATGCCTGCAAGCGGGCCTGACATCAATATTCGCCTTGAGTCTTTAACTCAGCTGTGTCGCCGCAACAATTTTTTTAGCAAGCCGAAGGTGCGGAGTGTCAAGCATCTTGCCATCTAACGTCGCGACGCCCACACTGGTGTTGGCGGCAAAGGCCGCAATCACACGCTTAGCCCACTCTTGCGCTTGTGCATCGGGCGTCATCGCCTGATTAATCACAGGCACCTGACCCGGATGAATCGCCGCTTTTGCCGAAAAACCATCACGATAAGCGCGACGCGTTTCACGCAGCAAGGCCTCGGGATTATTGATATCGGTGGGTACCGTATCAATCGCGGGGACGCCTGCGGCAGCGGCGGCAAACAGACAGAGATTACGCACCATATTAAAGGGAGACGTCCATTGCTCAGGCGCCTCTTCATCTTTGTTGGTCAGTGCACCGATGTCGCCCGCTAAATCTTCAGCGCCCCACATCAACCCTGCCAAGCGTGGCGAGGCACCCCTATAGCTGTTTAAACCCGCCAGTGCTTCTGCAGTTTCTGTCACGATAGGCAAGATTGCGGTCTGGGTTGCTTCACCGCTATGCGTTGGAAACATGTGCTCGAAGGCTTCGAGATACGCGGCGAGCAAAGCAATATCAGCCGCGCCCGTTGACTTTGGCAACGCGATCCCATCAGGGCGACAGCGCATCACGGCACCCAAGTCAGCCAGTGTCATACCGGTCGTCAGGGCGTTCACGCGCACGTACAGTTTTGGCGTTTTAATTCCGGAGGCTTTTGTTTGCGTTAAAAATTTTACGAGCTCAACGCGGCCATCTTCTTTGCGTGCAGGTGACACGGCATCTTCAAGATCAAAGATCAGAACATCTGAGCCGCTTTGCAGCGATTTTTCAAGTTTACGAGGGCTATCGGCCGGCACAAACAACAAAGAACGCATTCGAAGTCTCCATTTTTAGGTCTGTCAGCAAATCGTTTATCAACGCGCCGCATCCCTTTGTTTATCTAATGATTTGAGTATAGCGTGGGGCAATTCAGGGTTTAGGTCCGTCATAAAACTTCGGCCATAACTTCAAGGTCACTTCGCGATTACTGGCATACGCATAACAGCTGTCAATTTTGGTGGGGCGTCCGTTTGCGTCCAAAGGATCAGGGCGGGTACGCACCACAGGCCAGAGGGCTTGGTAGGCAGTTGTCGCCATCGGGCCAAGCAGCTCCATCAGATGCGTGCAGCTAGCGGCTCCTTTTAACTTAGAGCGCACCAACTTCGACCATCCTGCACCAATGCGCTCGCCCTTTAAGACTGCCAGCGTTGGCGGCGTTTGCTTACAGATGCCAAAAGGTGTGGCGTCCGATGACGCAATCACATCGTGGATCAGGAATTCATCGTCAATGACTAACCGAATCCATAGATCGTGAATGGATTGGCCAGGTGCCAACACACGATTTGTGAGGGGCGCCACGAACTCAATCGGCTTATTGTCGACCACTCGGCCCTCGATCTCATACAGACCATCAACACGACGATAGGCCCGCATAGTGATCTGGCGTTGATGGATTTCCTCGCGTTCAATGCTGTCTGGCAATGGCACTGTGACTCTCTCTGGTTACGGATATGGATACAGTTAAGCTCATTCTGGACCCTAACTGCTTGACCTAGGTTAGCAAAGTAAGGCTATTTTAGAGCCCTCAATAAACTTGCATGATTAGGCGACTTCTCATTTAACGAAACATCGTCCTGATAGGCAGCCCAAAACGGAAATACGGGTTTACCCGCATTAATATAAGGTTCGTCATAGACAAACCATGACCATCAATATGCCTTTAATCGCGCCAAACTAAGCGCCTGCACCGCCGCGGCTTGAATTGCGTCAATCACCGGCACTCTCAGTCGAGGCGCTAGCCACGCTGCGTAGCCTGTAAGAACGGCTGCACACAACACGATGACATCTGCCTGATGGTCGTCAATCAACACGTCACACTCTCTGACAAGTAAGTCGGTAACTTGGGGATTCGGGCCAATTTCGTAGGCGGCAGCGATATCAGGTGCATGCCACTTGGCGATGCGATTTGCCAAGCCGTAATTAGCTGAGAGTTGCTCGTACAAAGGCGCCATATGTGAGCCCAGGGTCAAACACCCCAAGCGCTGACCTAACAGGCAAGCGGTAAACAGACCTCCCTCAGTCATACCCACTACAGGGATTGGCAACTTTGCCCGGACCGTCTGTAAGGCCGTATCCATCGAGACCCCCAACACAACCGCGTCATACCCTGCATACTGGCTCGTGGCCATTTCAAGCATTGACCGTTCTGCGACAACGTTATCTGCGGCGCCACGAATGATGGCCGGACCTGTTTGCGCCGTCAGCCCAATCACCTGCGCGCTCGCACCCACCGCTTTTTGCGCCTGAGCGACTAGCGCATCCGTAATGCGTTGGGTCGTATTTGGATTGATGAGCAATATTTTCATGTTCGCGCGAAGAAGGTGATCTGACATCTCATCATAAAGCTTGTTTTCGCAGTCCATCATCTTGAGCCCGAAAAGATCGGGTATGCTAAATTTCGTGAATGTCTCTATTTAAGCGTTCTGTTGTCTCTGAAATTGCCAACCACTTCAGCGTGGTGTTATCGACTCTGATCGTGGTTTGGCTTAGCGTGGTGCTGGTACGCTTACTCGGTGAGGCGGCCGCAGGGCGAATCGGCGCTGACGTCGTGGTGGGCTTAGCAACGTTTACCCTGATCGCTGCGCTACCCATTATTTTGACGGTCTCTATTTTTATTGGTGTACTGACCACTGTCACCCGTAATTATCGCGAATCCGAGATGGTCGTCTGGTTCTCAAGTGGCCTGTCTCTGGTCAATTGGGTCAACCCCGTGTTGCGCATTGCCATTCCGATCGCCGCAATCATTTCTTTTTTAACGCTTTACGCAACTCCTTGGGCCAATCGACAGATTGGGGAGTACCGTGCGCGCTACGAAATGCGCTCTGACCTGTCAAAAATCACGCCCGGACAGTTTTTAGAAACCGAAAAAGGAGCGCGTGTATTTTTTGTCGAAGGCACGACCAACGTGACCGACAACCCTTTGGGTCAGGTGTTTATGCGCCTGCTCGATCCTGACTGGCTCACCTTGATCACCTCAGCCTCCGCCAAAATTGAAACCGAAGAAAATGGCGATCGTTTTTTAGTATTAGGTGCCGGCCATCGCTACGATCTGAAGCCCTCAACCTCTGAAATGCGTTTTGCCGAGTTTGACGCGTTTGGCGTACGTATCGAAAGCAAAAATGCTGAAGAATCCCTTGAAAAAGCGCGTGCGAGCACACTCGAGAGTCGCAGATCGCGCCCCACAGAATTACTGATTCGCGACAGAGAAAACAGCTCATATGGCCAGATCATGTGGCGCATGGCGTTACCCTTGGCGGCACTCAATCTTGCTCTGATGGCGATACCTCTCGGCGCCGTGAATCCGCGCATCGGACGCTCGGGTGACTTGCTGATCGCTGGCCTAGTCGCCATGCTTTACATGAACCTGATCAATATCACGCAGGGTTGGATCATTCATGGAAAATTACGCTTTGTCATCGGCGTATGGCTCATTCACGCGATCTTCGCCGCCTTCACGGTAGTGCTCTTATGGCATCGCCTGCGCGTCAAAGAGCCGAAACCTCCCGTTGTGAGCCCTGCTTAGCGCAAGGCCCACACCTCTTTAGTACGTATCAAAATACGACTGCACTACCTCGGGATCTTGCGTCACCGTTAACGCCAGCATCAATAAAATTCGACACTTCTGCGCATTTAGGTTGTCTGACGCAACAATTTTTTTATCGCGCAGATATTTCCGCCGAGCAACGCGACCCGCGCCACCGCGGTTTGCCTGAACAACCACTACGCCTTTTTTGCACACGCGCTCAAAGGCCGCGTTTTGCAAGGGCGGCGCGATTCCGGGTGGCAGACCCGCAGAGATCAGCCCATGCGCACCCGCAGCCACAAACGCTTCAATGGCAACGTCGTCGGCACCCCCATAGGCGTACACAATATCGACGCGCGGCAAACTCTTCAGCGCCTGCACATCAAACACGGTATCAACCGTATGCTTGCGAACCGGATGTCGATAAATCACTACGCGATCGCCATCAACCTGACCCAGCACACCAAAATCAGGTGTTCTAAATGTATTCAATCGATAGGTTGAGACCTTGGTCACCTCACGCGCCGCCTGGATTTCATCGTTTAATACCACCAGCACACCCAAACCACGCGTCAGCGGGTCGATGGCCGTACGCACGGCTGCGATTAAATTCATAGGGCCATCGGTGCTAACCGCACTTGCTGGACGCTGCGCACCAACGAGGACTACCGTCGACTTTATTTTTAAGGTCAGATTCAAGAAATAAGCAGTTTCTTCGAGCGTCGCGGTGCCATGCAAAATCACGTAGCCGTCAAAGCCACCATTTTGGGCTTCAGTTTGATGGATTAATTGAACAAGTTCAAGCCAATCTGCGGGGCCAATCGCAGTGCTTCCCACTTCGCGAAAGTTAATCGGCACCACGTCCGCAAAACGAGTCAGTTCCGGCGTACGGCCAATGATTTCAGCGGGCTGAGCCTTACGGCTGGCATCTGGATAATCCAGCACGTCCAGGCTGTCGTTTGCGATCGAAGAAATCGTTCCGCCCGTACCGATCAAGGCGACGCGAGGTTTAGCGTTGGTTGCACTCATAATAAATAGACTCCGTGTGTATATTCAAACAATAGGCTTAGTCTAACGCTTGTCGCATTCGAAGAAAAAATATTTTTGATTAATCACGAGATTGCGGCTTCAGTTTGGCTGCGCACTGAATTCAGCAACCTCGGCCTCGATCGCCTCGAGCAAACGCCGCGCCCAAGCTTGCGACAAGTCATGTCCAATGAGCACAATACGCGTACTCTGTTCCTTGGTCGGCCAGCGCTCCAACCACGTCGGCTGATAAAACACGTGCTGTACGCCATGAATCACCATCGGCCGCTCGGGCAACTCTGCGATATGGACAAGACCTTTAAGCCTCAACAGACGCTTACCTTCATGCGTGGCCAACGCCTCAAGAAACAGCGGGATCACATTCGCCGCGAGCGGCCGTTTTTGCACAAGCTCAATCGAGGTATAAATCTGATCGGCACTGAGTCCCGCTCCGTGGGCATGACCCGCATGTTCACGTGTTTTAAGACCGAGTCTTCGATAACGACCAACCGCCTGCGCAAAAATCTCAGGTGCGACCTGCGTCAACGCCTGTTCAAGGTCAGGGCCACTCACGCGGCTCGCAGTTTGGTTTAATTGATCAATGGCAGACGCCGTGCGTACGCGGTCTTCTGCATTCGCCAAATCTTGCTTGCTTAACACAATCACATCGGCCATCGCAATTTGACGACGCGCCTCAGCATATTGCTCGGCCGCTTGGGCGCCGCACAACTCATCTACTACCGTGACTACGCGGTCAATCGTGAATTCGCTACCAATCGATAGATCGCTCGTTAATGCCTGAATAATCGGGATAGGATCCGCCAGACCTGAAGTCTCGATGATCACTCGATCAAACGAGACTTGACCTTGCGCTCTGCGCTGACTGAGCTGGGCGAGCGTCTTTGCCAGATCCGTTTGCACTCGACAGCACAAGCAACCATTTGTCAGCACGACCATAGTTTCGTCACCGGTCTCTAACAACTCGTGATCAAGACCAACGGCCCCAAACTCATTCATGATAACGGCAGTGTGCGCGAAGGCTGGACGACGCAACAAACTTGCTAATAACGTTGTTTTGCCGCTGCCCAAAAAACCCGTTAAGAGAATCAGTGGTGTCATACAGCTAACGAGGCTACGCCCATTCTGAGACGATCGCCAGGCCTGAACGCCGGCACTAATAATTGTCGTACAGTGCGAAGAACGTGCAGCACGGAGGCACAATAGTGTTCGGTTCGAAGCGTAACGGGATCAGGCTGCGACGCAGTGATGCGCCAGCGCATTAGACCAGGCTCGTTGAGCGCCTTTACCGTGAGCCCAACCAACGCGTCTCCAGCCGTCAGGTCATACAAATAAATACTTGCCATCTCCGCGGGTTGAACCGTATCGGTTGCTGTCACCTCAACCCGCCAGTTCAGACCCCAATAATGCACACTCTCGTGTAGCAGCGCGCCAAGCGCAGCCGTTGAGCTGCTTGCCTGCTCTACAGACATTACAGCTTGGCTCCAGCAAGAATCTCAGGCGCGATCTTGCGCTTCAAATACTGCCCATCGCTCAGCTTGCCAAAGAACTGGCCATCTTCAACCATGATTTTTCCACGAAGCATCGTCAAACATGGCCATACGCCAACCTGGTACCCCTCCCAAGGGGTGTAGTCTGATTCGTGCAAATCTTTATTTTGAATCGTACGCGCAAGGCCCGGGTCCAAAATCACCAAATCAGCATCACTGCCTGCAGCGATTGCACCTTTGCGCGGATACATTCCTAAAATGCGAGCCGCATTCGAAGAGATCAAGTCAACAAATTGCGTCAGCGAGTAGCCACGCTTTTCAACCATCTCTGTGTACATCAGCGAAACGCGTGGCTCAACACCCGTGTTGCCGCCTGTGGTGTCGTCGATGCGCTTACCTTGCGTTTTGACTGCCAATGAACAACACAACTCGTCGGTTGCGATTGAATGAATCACATCTTCACTAACCCCTTTCCATAACGCATCGGTATCCTCTTTGCCTTTCAGTGAAGGATAGGTATGAAACATCTGCCCATTTGGAAGTTTGTAGTCTTCAGCTGTATGCAAAATATATTGATGGAGCGTTTCACCATACACAGGCTTGCCGCGCGAACGTGCCTCACGGATCGCCTGCACACCCGTTCCAGCGCTCACGTGCATCATATAAATGGCAGTGTTCATTTCTTCTGCCAGTCGAATGACGCGTCTAAACGACAAGTCTTCAGATAAGGTGTTGTGCACCTCGGCCATGTTTTCGAATCCCGTGCGACCTTCGCGAAACAGCTTTTCATACATATGCATCACGATGTCATTGTCTTCGGCATGAATCACACCCAAGCCACCATTTTTGGAGAGCACCTTGAACATTTCCCAGATGTCGCCATAACCAACCATCCGGCCTTTGCGACTTGGCGTGATATCGGTCGTGAATATCTTGACGGTCGCATAGCCCGCCTGAATCGCTTCGGCCACCTGGTCAGTTAGGCCGACCGGAAATAAACCTTCTACCATCAAGTGATACGCGAAGTCGGTAAAACAACGTCCAACCCAATCTTTGTCACGCGCCTCAATCGTGCCCTGCACGGTGTTGCCATGCATCCAGCGCGCAAAGTCAATCATGGTGGTTGTACCGCCAAACAAAGCCGCACGACTCACGACCTCGGGTGGTGCAGTCATGCCTGACATACCGTCTGGGCCTGGTATGTGCCAGGCGCAATGCACGTGCGGATCGATTCCACCGGGTATAACGAGCTTGCCCGTCGCATCGATGAGACGCGTTTGTGGGCCCACAGGCAGGGCCCCGACCGCGGCCACAGCCGCAATCGTCTCGCCTGAGATTGCAATATCATACGCACCAACACCCTGAGGTGTCACAACCCGGTCACTGCGAATAATGGTATCGATCATTTTAAGTCTCCGACTTGACAAACAAACCTGCGATAGGCTCGAGGCAATTAGTACTTTATGTTGCTGTGTATTCTAAAGTCATTCTCAACGCAATGCGTCAACAATCGCTATTCAGCCTTTGCACCTGTAATTTTGACGATATGCGCATACTGCGGAATCTCACGGGCGATCACTGCCGCAAATTCAGAGGGCGAGTTAGCGATTTTTTCAAGACCACCTTTTTCAAACAACCGCTCTTGCACGTCTGGCATATTGACCGCGGCCATGAGGTCTTGATAAAGGCGATCGATAATCGGTTGGGGCGTTTTCGCAGGTACCACCACACCGTACCAGGACACAATTTCAAACCCTTTCAAACCAGTCTCGGCCACAGTGGGCAGATTTGGGGCTGATTGCACGCGCTTCGGTGTGGCAACTGCTAGCGCCTTCAGCTTACCCGCCTCAACATAAGGCAAGGCCGAAAATAAGCCTCCCACCATCATCTTGACATGCCCAGCAAAAAGGTCTGAGGTGGCCGGCGCTAAGCCGCGGTACGGAACATGTGCCAGGTCAATCTGCGCCATCTGAGCGATCAGCGCACCCGACAAATGGCCACCTGAACCCGCTCCCGATGAGGCGTAGCTCAACTGACCTGGGTGAGCCTTCGCATAGGCGATCAACTCTTGCATTGAGTTGACGGGTAACGACGGATGCACCAACACCGCCAAAGGTATTTCAGCAATTTGCGAGACCGTCGCAAAATCTTTTTGTGGATCAAAAGGCAGCGTGCCGTATAACGCCTGATTGACCACCAACGGCCCGTTGGTCGCCAACAAGAGTGTTAAACCATCCGGCGCTGCTTTGGCCACCTCGTCGGTTGCGATATTGCCTCCCGCGCCCGAACGATTTTCGACGATGACGGACTTACCCAGACTAATCGTCAATTTGCTGGCGAGCGTTCTGGCTACCAGATCAGCGGGCCCACCTGGGGGAAACGGCACAATGAATTTGATTGAGCGCTCTGGGTAGGTTTGCGCGAGCAAAGGGCCTTGTCCCACCAGCAAGCAGAGCCCAAGCATGCACAGACGGGCAAAAGCACTCATGTGGATCTCCAAGGTGTTGATGTTTGATAGCCTAGTTGTAGCAGCCAAATCCAGAGCAATCAAGCCATTTGACGTCGTCTGCCACGTTCGTTTTTGATCGAATCTTGCGCTAAAGCCACTACAATGGAGCACATTCGGTGACTTTTTTAAAGAAAACGACCATGACCTCAAAATTATTTTTCCGTTTTTGTTTGATGCTCAGTGTGCTGGGCTGCGCGCTCTCTCCTTCGGCCTTTGCACAAGCCTGGCCAACCAAAGCCGTGACGTTCGTCTCGCCATTTCCACCGGGCGGATCGGTTGATCCGATTGCGCGCTTGCTGGCGGCGAAGCTCACTGAAGCACTTGGTCAGCAATTCATCGTCGAAAATCGTGTTGGCGCCTCAGGCTCAATTGGCACAGCCTTCGTCGCTAAATCTGCCCCCGACGGCTATACCTTTGTTTTCGTCTTTGATACGCACGCTGTCAACCCTTCCTTGCTACCCAAGATCCCCTTTGATACGCTCAAAGATCTGGCGCCAGTCATGCTCATTGGCACAGCCCCAATGGCCTTGGGAACGGCACCCGGCAAGCCTTACCAAAACTTTGCTGACTTTGTCGCCGCTGCAAAAGCAAAACCTGATACGGTCAGCTATGGTTCGATCGGAAGCGGCAGCCTCGGTCACTTAACCATGACGCTGGTCGAAGCTGCGGGTAACTTTAAAGTCGTACACATCCCCTACAAAGGTGGCGGCCCAATGGTCACCGACGTTTTAGGTGGGCAAATCGATTCTGGCATCGGCTCAGTAGCGGTGATGAGCGCACACATCAAGAGCGGCAAAATGCGCGCCCTGGCGGTCACTGGCGAAACGCGTTCGGCTTCGATGCCTGATGTGCCCACTCTTGCCGAACAGGGTTACAAGGGATTTTCTGCTCTGGCTTGGTGGGGGATCTTCGCCCCAACCGGCACGCCACAGCCCATTATCGACAAGCTCAATGCAGAAACAGCAAAAATTTTGCAGCGCCCTGATATCCACAAGCAGCTCACTGAAAGCCTAGGCATGGACATCAAAGCCAGCAGCCCGGCAGATCTACAAAAATGGACCGAAACAGAAGTGCAGCGCTGGGCGAAAGTCATCAAGGAAAACAATATTAAGCCTGACTAATCGTCTAGCCTTTACCCGCTCGCCGCATCCTTAGGCGGCTCGTTGATCAGCTGTATCAGCGAGCCGCCTAAATCATTTTTTTAACAAGATCTTGTGTGGCCGCAACGAAGCGATCAATCTGTTCACGATTATTCCAAACACAGGCATTGACCCGCTGCGGATGATCCATCGGTGCCGGCGCCAGCGTCATGGGGTCACGATTTGGAATCGTACCGGATGGAAATTTAGCAGCCTCAGGATCAGGCTTTCGCGTTAAACCATTGTTGCCAACGCCCAAGCCTGAAATTCGAAACCCGTATTCTTTTAAGATACGCGCACGAAACGCGACGTTCAACTTTTCATCCCAACGCTGCGGCTGTGTCGGAAACGGATTGAACGCAATGATTCCAGATTTCAGTGCAGGATCGCGCGTAGCCCCTAACACCGACGCCTCACCGAAGGCCGCCACAATCCGTTCACGAAAATAGTCTCCCAAACGCAAATGCCAAGTTTCAATACGTTTGCGACCCATTTGATCCCATAGTGCGCACGCGTCTCCTAACGCCCGCCAATCGGCAGATTCTGGAAACCCATACATAGACAAAGCCTCACCTATATCCCAATCACCTCGCGAACCATCAAACGGCACGACGCGAGATTGCGAACGGCTGATAAAAAACTTAGGGAGCTCAGTGGGATTAGACGCAAGTTTTTTATTGCGGATATATAGCGCCCCGGTACCACCTGGACCACATTGCCATTTATGTCCGCAGAGCGCAAAGAAGTCGATCCCAGTCTCATCAAGCTGCGGATCGAACATCCCGTTGTAATGCGCACCATCGACGATCGTGATTGCGCCCGCTTTTTGTGCAAGCGCAGCAATACGGCGTTCTGGCATGCGCTGCCCAATCGGCCATAGCGGAGAAGAAAAGAAAATCGCTTTCGTTTTGCCTGGCACAACTTGTCGTTCAAGTGCTGCCACCACTTCGTCAACGGTTGCATTGGCATGGGTCGGCACGCCCCACTGCTTAATGACCACGCCATAGCGCGCAGCGGTACGAAGCGCAAGCGTAATGCCGGTTGGATGCTCAAGCGGCGTCATCAGTAACTCGTCGCCCGCTTTCCAATCGATACCATTAAAAATCAGCGAAAGTGCGTCGGTCGTGTTGCGCGTGATCGCGATTTGATCGGGAGTTGTGCCATAGCAGCGAGCAATCGTCGCACGCGTTTTAGCAGAGGGTTCGACATAAACGGGAAAAGGATCACGGGCACTTTGATCAAGACCTTCTTTGAAACGCGTCATCACACTTTTCGGGATGGTGCCTTTCTGCGCTGCCATGAAATACACAACATTGGGGTCAAGGGTGAACTCTTGCGCGAATTGTTTGAAAAAGGGCTCTTGTTCTGTGAAATAGGCTTGTGCATCAGCACTCAACTGACCCGCAACAGGCGAAGTCTCACCCGTTTTTCCCAGCGCTGGCGCCTGCGCCTGCGCCAGCGTGGGCGTCAAAAACGCCGTTGCCAGGCCAAGAGTCATCGCACGTCTGGAGGTATCGATTTGATCGGTCATCGGAGTCTCACCTGTTGAACTGAATTATTCTGGCACATAAATTGCTTAGTTAAGTGGCGGGCGCCCCACCGCTGCGAAGTCTCATGATAGCCTTATCCCACAGCAAAACAGAGAATTTCAATGACCTGGTCCATCTTGGCTCGCGATGATGAGGGATTTTTCGGCATGGCGATTGCCAGCCGTTTTTTTGCCGTGGGGGCGCTTTGCGTACACAGTCGACGCGGTGTTGGTGCGCTTTCAAGTCAAGCGCTGCTAAATCCTTTATATGGCCCCGCTGGTTTAGATTTGTTAGCCGAGCACTTCTCACCCGCACAAACAATTGCCAAACTCATAGAGGCTGATCGGGGGCGTGAGCAGCGGCAGTTGCACATCCTGCCATTTAAGGGATTCCCCGCCGCACACACAGGCGCTGCCTGCATCGACTGGTGCGGTCATTTGCTCGAAGATGGTTTAAGCATTGCGGGCAACATGCTGGCAGGGCCAAACGTGATTAAACACACGGCGCAGGCCTACAAAGATATGCGGGGCAAGCCAATGGGCGAACGCCTGCTGGCGGCAATGGAGGCAGGTGAAGCCGCCGGAGGGGATAAACGCGGAAAACAAGCGGCCGCGCTCAAGATTCACAACGATGAAGACTACCTGCAGTTAGATCTGCGTGTGGATGACCATCAAGAGCCTCTAGTCGAACTCAGGCGACTTTACGAGACAAGTCTTGAACGCTTTCAACCTTTTCTTGAATGCTTGCCCAGTCGGCATCGTCCATCAGGTCTAATCGAACGTAACGAGATCGATGCCCATATCGAACGATTTCTCAGCCGCATAAAAGGTACTTAGTTGGCAGCGCTTCTCGAAGTTTCGCAATTAAACACAAGCTTCGCGACCGACGAAGGCGAGATCACTGTTGTCAATGATGTGAGTTTTTCTGTTCATACCGGCCGTACCCTTGCCATCGTAGGCGAATCAGGTTGTGGCAAGAGCGTCACCGCCCTATCAATTATGGGTCTGCTAGCGAAGCCGGCCGGCAACATTAAAGGGGGCTCTATTCGTTTTGAAGGACAAGAACTTGTCGGCGCCTCTGCTCGTACGCTACAAGACTTGCGAGGCAATGGCTTATCGATGATTTTTCAAGAGCCGATGACCTCGCTGAACCCGAGCTACACAGTTGGTGAACAAATCATTGAGGGCTTGATCAAGCATCGCAAACTCAGTCGGCCTCAGGCGCGTCAGAAAGCAATCGACATTTTACGAAAAGTCCGCATCCCCTCACCCGAACAGCGTCTCGATGAATTTCCGCACAAACTGAGTGGTGGCATGCGTCAACGCGTCATGATCGCGATGGCCTTGGTGTGTGAACCGCGCGTATTAATTGCTGACGAACCCACGACTGCGCTTGACGTCACCATACAAGCGCAGATCCTTGAACTCATGAACACCTTGCAACAAGAGACCGGCACCGCGATCGTATTAATTACCCATGATCTGGGCGTAGTGGCCGAAATCGCGGACGAAGTGATCGTGATGTATGCCGGGCGCGTGGTCGAACGCGCTCCTGTGCACGCGCTTTTCGCTTGGCCGCAACATCCGTACACCGTTGGTTTGCTTGGCGCGATCCCGCGTCTTGACTTAGCGCAAACTCGACTCGTCTCAATTGATGGTCAAGTTCCAAACCCGGCTCAGCCTCTTTTAGGGTGCAGCTTCGCACCACGCTGCCCGTTTGCTCAAGCTGCATGCACAAACCAAATCCCCGCACTCAACCCTGTGGGCGAGGCGCACTTTTCAGCCTGTCTGCGTGCACCGCTTGAAGTAGATCGCCTGTTAGCCAATTCTCAAGTCGAGGCGGCCACTTGAACGCAACAACTCCACTGCTACATGCCACTGGCTTACAAAAGCATTTCCCAGTGCGCCGCGGATTTTTTGGACGCGTACAGAATTACGTGCGGGCCGTTGATGGCGTAGATCTGACCCTTCAGCGCGGCGAGATACTTGGCCTAGTGGGCGAGTCGGGCTGCGGCAAATCAACGCTCGGGCGACTGCTGCTAAGACTACTTGAACCAACCGGTGGCACGCTGCACCTTGGTCACAAAGATTTGCGCGCTCTAAACGCGAAAGAGCTGCGGGCCGAACGACGCAATATGCAATTGATTTTTCAAGATCCTTATTCGTCTTTGAACCCACGCATGACGATCGGACAGATGCTGACCGAACCGCTCAAAGTACATGGCCTACATACGGATCACGAAGCAATTCGGGTTGCCGAGCTGCTCAAGACGGTCGGCCTACGGCCTGAACATGCACAACGCTACGCCCATGAATTTTCGGGCGGTCAGCGCCAACGCGTCGGCATCGCCCGCGCCCTGGCCGCAGAACCAAAACTAATCGTCTGTGATGAGGCCGTTTCCGCACTAGATGTTTCCGTTCAAGCGCAAGTCATCAATCTGCTGCAAGATTTACAACAGCGCTTTGGTCTTTCTTATTTATTCATTGCGCACGATTTAGCAGTAGTCAAGCATATTGCGACGCGTGTGGCTGTCATGTACCTCGGTAGAATCGTCGAGATCGCCGACAAACAACGCTTATTCTCAGATCCTCAACATCCTTATACGCACGCGTTGATGCGAGCGATTCCCTTACCCGATCCGACGGTCACAAAACAAGGTGTTCTTCTGAGCGGCGATGTACCGAGTCCGTTGAATCCGCCCAACGGCTGTCATTTGCATACGCGCTGCCCACGCGCCCAGGCCCTATGCAGTCAAGTCGTACCAAGCTTGATTGGCAATCACGAACACGCGGTTGCGTGTCATTTCCCGTTAAGCACGATTGCAAGCCCTACACGCACTCAATCTAACGTCACGTCTTCGACCCTGCGCCTGCAACGCTTGCAAAGTGCCTTTGTCCATGTTTCACCCATACAACCGAATTAACGCTTCAATTTTTTATTAGGACACGCCATGAAACTACACCATCGGATCCTTCTCGCCGCCTCGCTGATCGCCTGCTTACCGTTTGTCTCCGCGGCCCAAACGCTACGTATCGGCCTCGCCGAAGATCCTGACATGCTAGACCCAACACTGGCCCGCTCCTTTGTTGGTCGTCTGGTCTTTATGTCACTGTGTGACAAGCTGTTTGATATTGACGAAAAACTGAATATTGTTCCGCAGTTGGCCACAAGCTATGAGTGGTCGGCAGATCGTAAAGCCCTGACACTCAAAATACGTGAAGGTGTCACCTTCCATGACGGCGAAAAAATGGATGCCGAAGCCATCAAGTACAACCTCGAGCGTCATAAAACTTTGAAGGGCTCCAGCCGCTCAGGCGAACTGCGTCCCATCGCATCCATCGAGGTGCTCGATGTCAGTACCGTTCGACTTAACCTAGAGGCGCCCTTCGCGCCCTTGCTAGCCGTACTGGCTGATCGAGCTGGCATGATCGTCTCACCAAAGGCCGCACAAGCGCTTGGTGAAAAATTCAGCACGAGTCCGGTCTGCTCGGGTCCCTTCAAGTTTGTCGAACGCGTCGCGCAGGATCGCATCACCCTTGAACGTTTTGGCGCCTATTGGAACAAAGACGCCGTTCATTTTGATAAAGTGATCTACACCCCGATCACCGATGCCACCGTTCGTTTAGCCAACCTACGCTCAGGTCAGTTTGACTTTATCGAGCGCGCGGCTTCCAGCGATATCGCTTCGATTCAAAAAGATCCAAAGCTCAAGTTCAGCAAAATTACCGAGATCGGTTATCAAGGAATCACGATCAATACCGGTAAAAATGAACGCGCACAAACTCAGCCGCTTGGTCAATCCGCCAAGGTACGAGAAGCGTTTGAACTTTCGCTTGACCGTGCGGGCATTGTTCAAGTTGCGATGGACGGACAAGCAACGCCAGGCAATCAATGGGTTGCGCCCAATAATAGTTTCTATGCCAAAAATGTACCCGTACCAAAGAGGGATCTGGCGCGTGCACGCGCTTTGCTTAAAGAAGCTGGCGTGACCAACCCGACCTTTACCTTAATGACCCCCACAACCTCTGACTCACAAAAAATTGCTCAGGTTGTTCAAGCCATGGCGAAAGAAGCTGGCTTTAACGTCAAGATTCAATCGACTGAGTTTGCAACCTCGTTGAGCTTAGCGGACAAGGGTGACTTTGATGCTTACGTTCTTGGCTGGAGTGGTCGCGCAGACCCGGACGGCAATATTTACAATTTCATCGGCTGCAAACAACCTTCAAACTACTCTGGCTATTGTGTTCCTGAGGTAGACGCTTTACTCAATGACTCCCGCAGCAAGCTCGAACCCGCCGAACGTCTCGCAGCCTATCAAGGCATCGCTGCCCAACTCAACAAGGATCGCCCGCTTGTTTATTTGTACCACCGCGATTGGCTGTGGGCTTACAACAATAAGCTAACAGGACTGCGCGAAGTGCCCGATGGTCTGCTGCGGATAACCGGTTTGAAATTGAACTAGTCACCCTCGCAAGCCTCACGCCATGCTCAGCTTCTTCTTACGCCGCTTAGTTGCCCTCGTGCCGACGCTGATCTTCGTTTCGATGCTGATTTTTAGCCTGCAACAACTGCTTCCGGGTGATCCGGCCTTAGTCTTGGCCGGAGAAGACCCAAGCCCCGAAGCGATTGCACACATTCGCGCGAAGCTGCATCTGGATGACCCGTTGCCTGTGCGGTATGGGTATTGGGTCTCGGGCGTCTTGCGCGGCGATTTAGGTGAGTCAGCACGCACCCATCAACCCGTGCTCGAACTCATTTTGCAAAAGCTTCCGGTGACCATTGAGCTCGCCCTTTTGGCATTACTCATCGCCTTGTGTATCAGCATTCCGACGGGCATCATCTCAGCAGTCTATCGTGGAGGTGCACTTGATACGGGTGCGACTATTTTTGCCTTGACCGGTTTGTCGACACCCAACTTCTGGTTAGGGATCATGCTGATCCTTTTATTTTCAGTTGAACTTGGTTGGCTGCCGGCCTCGGGGTACGTCAGTCCTTTTGAAAACCTGAGCGCCAACCTTGCCTCGATGATTATGCCGGCTTTTGTTTTAGGTAACGCGATTGCAGCATCGCTGATGCGACACATGCGCAGTTCAATGCTGCAAGAGCTGACTGCAGATTATGTTCGTACTGCGCGCGCAAAAGGCCTCACTGAACGCGCGGTCGTACTCAAACACGCTTTACGTAATGCGTTAACGCCCGTCATCACTTTAGGCGCACTAGAACTTGGCACTTTGCTTTCTGGCGCAGTACTCACTGAACAGGTTTTCACCATCCCAGGCTTTGGCAAACTGATCATTGATGCAGTTTTTAATCGCGATTATGCAGTGGTACAAGGTGTCGTACTCGTGACTGCGACGACCTATATCATGCTCAATTTATTTGCGGACATGGCGTACTTTGCCTTGAACCCCAGGCTGCGCCAATGAGTAATCATCCGATCACTGCGGGCTCAGTGCACGCTCCATCCGCCAGCAAAAAAGAACCGGGTCCCTGGCGCCGCGCCTGGCGCAAACTCAAACGCAATCGCAAAGGCATGTTTGGGCTTTACGTCGTATCGCTATTTATTGTGATGGCGATCTTTGCGCCCTATCTTTCACCCTACGATCCCATCGAAGCAAGTTGGGCTGCCATTCGCAAGGCGCCAACAGGTGCACACTGGTTCGGTACCGATGAGCTCGGTCGCGATGTACTGGCACGCGTCGTTTGGGGTGCTCGAGCCTCATTGTTAGCCGGCACAGTCTCGGTGGCAATCTCACTTGTACTAGGCATCACGATTGGCATGTTGGCAGGTTTTTTAGGCGGGATAGTCGACACCCTAATTTCACGCGCAACCGATGCCTTTTTAGCCTGTCCATTTTTAATTTTGGCAATCGCATTGGCAGCCTTTTTAGGACCTAGTCTGACCAATGCAATGATTGCAATCGGTGTTTCAGCGTCGCCCATCTTTGTACGCTTAACGCGGGCACAGGTCTTACAAATAAAGGTTGAAGATTACGTTGAAGCTGCGCACGCTGTGGGCTGCCATCCGCTTAGAATTGCCGTTTCGCATATCCTGCCCAATGTCACTGCGCCTCTGATCGTGCAGGCCTCGTTGGCGATTGCTTCAGCGGTGATCGCTGAGGCCAGCCTTTCTTTTTTAGGCTTAGGTCAACAGCCACCTGATCCAAGTTGGGGCAGCATGCTCAATACCGCTAAGAATTTTATGGAGACTGCACCGTGGATGGCGGTGTGGCCCGGCTTAGCGATCTTTGTCTTGGTGCTGTCGTTTAATTTATTAGGTGATGGCTTGCGTGATGCGCTTGATCCGAAGCATCGCTGATTTTTTGCTCATTGAGCGTTGATCCGTTGGCTGATCTTTTGCTCTTGGGCGTCAAGCCGCTCTGAGATTCTGTCGAGCCGCTCAGCGGTTTTTACAAACTGTGTTGCCATGGTTTTACCCGAGTCGTATGCGGCCAACAAGGCTTGCATCGTAGAAACATTTGCCGCGTACAACCCAATAACAGAGGCTACCCCAGTTGTTACAACCACATACTTGAGTGTAGCAATTTGGCTTCTGATCTCTGCCGACTGTTTGTGGATTTGACTAAAGGTCTCTGCGTTACGAGCATCCCGCTCATCCATTCGGGCGATTTGAGCCGCAATCTGGCCTTTAATATCAGCCACGCGAGCGTCCATACGTGCCTCAATCGCCTCGCACCTTGCATTCAACACCGTATTCACCGTTCGAAAAGCCACGTTCACCCCGTCAAGTTTCGCATAGTGAGCACTCTACAGAGGCATAGACTGACGAACAAGTAGAAATTGGTTAGCAAATGTAATACTCTTTCACTATCAAACAAAAATGACGAGACGCGATTTATGAACCTTGGCCAACCCCCCATTGTTGCTGCACCGATTACCCCAGATCATGCCTTTGCAACCGAGTGGCTCAATCGCTTCGGTGCCGCGCTTGCGCAACAAGACAAATCTGCGATCGCTGGCCTGTTTGATACTGACTGCCATTGGCGCGACTTGTTTGCGTTTACTTGGTCGATTACACCTAGCGAGGGGATCGAGAAGATTTCAAGCTTGATCTTGATCAAGCAAAAAAGCGTCAACGCACGCGACTTTAAGCTGGCTGAAGGTCGGCAAGGGCCGCGCCGCTTAAAGCGTATCGGTATCGATGTGATTGAAGTCTTGTTTCAGTTTGAAACCGATATCGGTCATTGCTTCGGTGTACTGCGTTTGCTGGCAAGCGACCCATCAAAGGCATTTCAGTTACTCACCAGCCTGAACGAACTCACAGGTTTTGAAGAACAGACAGGCAAACGGCGCCCCACGGGTGCAGCCTATTCGCGCAACTTTGGCGGCACCAACTGGCAAGACCAGCGCGTTGAAAGCCAGGCCTACAACGATCGAGAACCAACGGTCCTGATCGTGGGCGGCGGCCAGTCTGGCCTGAGTGTCGCGGCATCACTGGTGTTGTTAGGTATCGATACTTTACTGATCGATAAGTATCCCCGTATCGGCGATAGTTGGCGCAAGCGCTATCACTCGCTCGCCTTACATAACATCACCGATCTGAATAACCTACCTCATCTGCCGTTTCCGCCGCACTGGCCTTCATATCTGCCTAAAGACATGTTGGGCAACTGGCTTGAAGTGTATGCACAAACGATGGAAATCAATAACTGGACGAACACTGAACTTGGTAGTGCGACTTACGATGACAGCGAGGGTCGTTGGACAGCCGTACTGCGTAACAATGATGGCACCGAACGTACCGTACGCCCGCGTCACTTAATTTTTGCAAACGGCTTGGTTGGCAAACCTCGCATCCCTGATCTGCCTGGGCTCAAAGACTTTAAAGGCGAAGTGATGCACACCAGCGCCTTCTCAAGCGGTGCGGCTTGGAGTGGTAAAAAAGCGCTGGTACTGGGCACGGGCACCAGCGCGCACGATGTTGCGCAAGACCTGCATAGCAACGGCGCGGACACAACGATTATTCAGCGCGGCTCTACAACCGTGGTGAGTATCGACCCTAGTTTGCATCTGACCTACGCTCTGTACGATGGCATCACGATTGATGATGGCGATTTATTGTCAAGCATCAATACCTTGCCTGTAGCTAAGCGCAATTTCAAACAAGTCACGGCCCGTATGATCGACTTGGATAAGAAACTGATCGAAGGCCTGATCGCTCGTGGCTTTAAGTGGGACAAAGGCGATGAAGACACCGGCTATCAGATGAAAATCCGTACGCGCTACGGTGGTTACTACCTGAACGCCGGTTGTTCAGAACTGATCGTCAGTGGTGATATTGGCTTACTTCAATTTGATCAGATCGAACGCTTCGCCCCCGAAGGGGCTTTGATGAAAGATGGCTCAATCAAACCCGCCGATCTACTGATAATGGGAACGGGCTACGTGCCACAGGAAGTCGTCGTCAAAGAGTTACTTGGCGCAGAAATCGCTACAAAGATCGGCCCGGTATGGGGTATCGCACCCGATGGCGAAATGAACAACATGTGGCGCCGAACCGCACAAGAAGGCTTGTGGTTTGTTGGCGGCAGCTTTACGAACTGTCGCATTTATTCGCGCTATGTGGCCATGCAGATTAAAGCGATCGAAGAAGGCTTATTACCCCGCAGTTAACGGCTTGGGATTTTTTTGGATTTAATAACAAAGGGTTGCTTTGCACATTCTCAGAAAATCTCAAGACCGGGGTTATGCCGATCATGGCTGGCTGAAAAGCTACCACTCGTTTTCGTTTGCTGGCTATCACGATCAGCGGTTCATGGGCTGGGGAAATCTGCGGGTCATCAATGAAGATCGCATCGAGGCGGGTAAAGGTTTTGGTGAGCATGGTCATCAGAATATGGAGATCATCAGCTATGTGCTATCGGGTGAGCTTGCGCATCGCGATAGCCTAGGCAATGTCAAAGCAATTCCTCCTGGCGACGTCCAACGCATGAGCGCGGGCACCGGCGTGCGGCATAGCGAATTCAATCACGCTAAAGGACAAGAGACGCATTTTCTACAAATTTGGATTTTGCCCAACGAACAAAATATCGCGCCAAGTTACGAGCAAAAAAATATTTCTGCTCAAACCAAACAAGGCACACTCGTCTTAGCCGCTTCAAGCGATGGCCAGGATCACGCTGTCAAAATATATGCGGATGCCAAGGTCTATGTTGGTCTATTTGACCAGAATGAGACCGCAAGCCTGAGCCTTGACCCGAACCGAAAAGCCTATGTCCATCTCGTGAAAGGCCTGCTTGTCGTGAATGGCCAGGCGCTTAACGCCGGCGATGCGCTGTTCGTTGCAGACGAAGCAAACATCACCATTGCAAATGGCCGACAAGCCGAAGTGTTAGTCTTTGATTTAGCCGCCTAGTGCGAGCTATGTCACGACAATGCCTGACGCCTTCGCTGCAACATCCTGAACGATTGCCGTTAGCAATTTCAACTCACTTCGAAACCGTTCAGTCGGGCCTGCGATCGTCAACGAGGCCACACATTTTCCGGTCGCATTAAAAACTGGAGCAGAAACCGCAGACAAGCCTTTTGAATACAGATCGATCGTGCAAGACACGCCGTTCTTTCGAATCGCCTCTAAATCCTTTTTTAGGGCTGTACGCGTCACAGGCGTAGCCGTTTTAACTTTGAACGCAACAGACGACAAATACGCGTTACACCAGGATTTTTCTTCATACGCGAGCAACAATCGTCCTGAAGCGCTGGCATACAGCGTACGCGTCGTGCCCACCGCAATGTGATAGCGAATAGGATGTGGGCAGTCAATCACTTCAACATAGGTCAATGACTCTGCCTCACGATTCATGACTCCCAATAATACAGTCTCTCGGGTACGCTCAGCGAGCTCAACCATGAAGGGTCTGATGAGCTTGGGAAAATCCCAGTTTGACAAAACCCCCGCAGCAAGGCGGTACATCGATGGGCCGAGACGATACATGCTTGCCTCGTGTATCAAATAGCCCTCAGAGACCAGCGGCCTTAACAAATTCAACAAGCTGCTCTTGGGCGACCCAAGCGTGGCGCTCAGCTCTGCAAGAGACTTACCTTCAGCGGTGTTGGATAGTATGCCAAAGAGGCCAAGCAATCTCGTCAGCGATCGCGGACCGCCGATGTCACGATCTACTTCACTACTCTCATCGACCGCTAATCTACGGGACATTCTTTGGACTCCGGATAGGTTGATATCTTGACCGGTGTAATGCAGACCTACAGACGACCGGATATTGAACGACCGTCTGTAGCAGACAATTGATGCAGCTTAAGCTCAGGCTCCCGACTCTGGATCAAATTTAGGCGGTCTTTTTTGCAAAAAGGCATCAATCCCTTCTTTGCCTTCAGGCCCAGCAAAACCAATAAACTCGAGCGCGAGTGACGCGTCAAAAATTGGGCCTGCACTTTTGATCCAGTGATTGAGCATCATCTTGGTCCATCTGAGCGCAGCAGGCGGGCCGTCAGCAAACTTGCTCGCAATCGCAATCGCCTTCGCTTCCACTTCCTCATCTGGCAGCGCAAGCGAGATCAGATTCATTCTCTCAGCTTCTTCGCCCGTGAACGTTTCAGCTGTCATCAAATAATATTTTGCTTTGGCCACGCCACACAGAATCGGCCAAATAATCGTCGCGTGATCACCTGCCGCGACGCCAATTTTAAGATGACCATCAGAGAATTTGGCATTTGTAGCGGCGATCGAGACATCAGCCAACACCAGGCAAGCCAGACCTGCCCCAACAGCCCAGCCTCTGGCCGCACTGACAATGGGCTTGCGACAATTGAGCATGCCATAAACCAAATTTCGCGCCTCGCTCATGGTCTGCATGCGCAGGTCATAATCATCACAGACTTTACGCTCATGATTTAAGTCACCACCCGCCGAGAAATTATTACCATCGCCGGTAATGATTGCTGCAGATACGGTCGCGTCCTCATCGACATCGCGCCAAATTTCAGACACTTCGCGATGCAAGAGTGCATCCATCGCACCCATCTTAAGTGGTGACTTCATCGTAATGCGCAGAACGCGCGGATGCGGGCGGTCGAATACTAAACGTTGGTAACGTGCATAGCGATCATTCATTTGTAAAATCTCCTTTGTTTAAATCGTTCAATAAATCGTTTTTCAATCAAGCGTGCCCCGCGACCTCATTAACGCGACCCGTTCGTCACTCATCCATCCAGACAGTGCCTTGGCCGTGTTTGTTTGGCTAACCTCTTGCGGGCCAATCGGTAACGCTGGGATTGTTCTTGAAAACCTCGGCGCAGGCGCAGGTTGGCTGAGCCCGTCAATTTCGACATGCGTACCGCGTGCATTTAAATGTGGGTTCAAACGGGCTTCTTTAAAAGTTAATACCGGCGTCACACAGGCATCGGTCTTTTCAAAAATCTTGACCCACTCATCTCTTGATTTTCGCTGAAACTGCTCACCAAATAATACCTTGGCGCGCGGCCAATCATTACGATTCATTTGTAGTCCGATGGCCGACTCCTCAAGCTCAAGACCTTGTAAGAGCTGTAAGAAAAATCTCTTTTCAATCGGGCCCACACTCACAAATTTCCCATCACTACACTCATAACAATCATAGAAGGGCGCACCGGTATCTGAAATATTTGACGCTCGCCCTTCGTTCCAAATGCCTCCATCTATCATTCCAAAGATGGTACTTGATAAGTGCGTCACGCCATCAACGATCGCCGCATCAACTGTTTGCCCAACACCACTTTGTCGAGCCTCTAAAATGCCGGCGACGATACCCAGTGCAAGATAAAGCGAGCCACCACCATAATCGCCCAGTAAATTGAGTGGGACTGACGGCGGCTGCCCTGCTCTGCCAATCGCATCCAGCACGCCCGTAATGGACAGGTAATTGATGTCGTGCCCCGCCGTGTGCGCAAGCGGCCCGCTTTGACCCCACCCTGTCATTCGTCCATAAATCAGTCGTGGATTTCGTTCAAGACAGACCTCTGGGCCCAAGCCTAGTCTTTCTGTCACCCCTGGGCGAAAACCTTCAATTAGGGCATCGGCCTGCTCAACGAGTTCAAGCACCATCGCCACAGCGTCGGGGCTTTTCAGGTCAAGCTGAATAGAATAGCGTCCTCGCAGCAGGGTATTAAATTTCAAGGGCCGTTCAATCCCAAGCTCAACAGCCGTCTTTCGATCGATTCTGAGCACTGTCGCACCCAGATCCGCCAATAGCATCGCGCACATCGGGCCCGGACCGACGCCTGCTAACTCGATCACCTTTACACCGTCTAATGGTCCCGCCATATCAAACCCTTCCTTATTAGTAACTCGCACCGAACCATCCACACTCAATGATTCTTATAGTTGAACATCATTCAAATCAAAAAAACAAAGTATATCTGTCGGATCTCCTATTTGAATCCGCGCCCGCATTGACATCTGCATTCTATGAAGTATATTAAATAGAACGCCGTTCTATTTTGTGAACGACCAAATTTCTATACCCCACTAGCCGAATCGCAGCGCTTTCAGCCTTTTTTAAGAAGGACCCCTATGAATCTTGCGGTGTTATGCCGAGAGCCGAGCTCTTACGAAAGTCTCACACTCGAAGAAGTACCCGTTCAAGCGCTAGGCGCCGACGACGTGCGTGTCGAGATTTACGCAGCGGGGATCAATTTTCCAGATATTCTGATGTCAGCCGGCAAGTACCAGCTCAAACCATCCCTGCCCTTTACCCCGGGCATGGAAGCCGCGGGAATCATCTGCGAACTAGGTGCAAATGTACGAACCTACCAGCTGGGTGACCGCGTGATGTTTAGGGCTTGGCACGGCTGCTACGCACAACAAGCCATTGTGCCAGAAGCTGAACTGCTGCCTGTACCAAAAAACTTTAGTTTCGCCGAAGGCGCTGCCTTTATCGTGGCCACGGCAACCGCGACCAATGCTTTGCTTCAACGCGGGCAATTGAAGCCTGGTGAAGTACTGCTCGTACATGGTGCCGCAGGTGGCGTTGGCCTTGCTGCGGTAGAGGTGGGCAAACTTTTGGGGGCTACGGTGATTGCCACCGCCTCAAGTGCTGAAAAGCTTGCGATTGCCCAAGATCGGGGCAGCGACCACCTGATCAATTACAAGCAAGAACATTTTCAAGCGCGCGTCATGGAACTCACTGGCGGAAAGGGCGCAGATGTCATTCTTGACACAGTCGGCGGTGAAGTCTTTGAACAATCCATGCGGTGCATTACCTGGGGTGGGCGTTTATTGGTCGTGGGCTTCGCAGGCGGCGTGATCCCGCAAATCAAAATGAATCAGCCACTACTCAAGTGCTTTAGCATCGTTGGCGTGCGCGCGATTGAACACGCCAAACAAAACCCTGAAGAGGGTCAAGCCTATCGTCAGTGGATGCTGCATTGGGCCAATCAAGGACGGCTACGCCCTCATATTTCAAAGGTGTTTCCTCTTGAACAATATCAAGACGCGATGCGTTTGCTTGCAACGCGTCAAGCCGTTGGGCGTGTAGTTTTAGAGGTGCGCGCCGAACAGGTCTGAACTTTGACAATTCATTTTTTGAAGCATAAAATTTTAACGACGTTCATTTTTATGAACGATCAAGAACAATAAAAAAGGAGACACCTTTGTCATTTGCCTTAACCGCTGACCAGATTCAGATACAAGACCTGATCCGTCGCGTCGCTAAAGAAAAGGTCGCTCCGCGTGCAAACGAAATTGATCGAACTGCCGAATACCCGCAAGACATGTTCGATCTGCTTCAGCAGTTAGGCTTATTCACACTGCCTTTTCCAGAAGAGTATGGCGGCACAAACAGCATGGTCTCCGCCTGCCTGGCGATCGAAGAATTTGGTCGCGTTTGTTACAACACCGCTTATTTGTTGCTGCTTCAATGGGTGCCATTTGGCGCGATTCTTGCCGGCGGAACCGCAGAACAAAAGCAACGCTATCTTCATGGCTTGGCAAACGGCACCTTACGAGGGGCAATCTCAACCACAGAGGCTCAAAGTGGCTCTGATGTTGCGGGCATCAAAACTCGTGCGACGGCCGTAGACGGTGGCTTTAGCCTAAGTGGCTCAAAAATCTGGTGTACCAACTCTAGCGTTGCCGACTTTGTGTTGGTCGCTGCAAAAACGTCAGACGAGCAATCAACTGCCAGCATTAATCTCTTCATTGTCGAACGCAGCAGTAAAGGCTTTGAAATCGGGCGCAAAGAAGAAAAGATGGGCGCACGTGGCGTACCGTCTTGTCCTCTTTTTCTAGACAACGTTTTCGTTCCAGCATCACACGTACTCGGCGAATCTGGCAAAGGCTTCAAAGTTGTGATGGAAGCGTTTAATAAAAGTCGCCCACTCATCGGCGCGCGCGGCGTTGGGCTGTCTCAAGGCGCCATTGATCATGCCAGCGTCTTCATTCAAGATCGCGTGGCATTCGGACAAAAGATTAGTGATTTTCAAGGCATCCGGTGGATGCTCGCCGACATGGCAATCCAAACTGAAGCCGCACGTAATTTGGTCTACAAAGCTGCCGCGATGGTCGATGCCGGGGTCTCTGGAAAAGAATTGGCACCCATTGCTGCCATGTCAAAATGCTTTGCGACCGACACCGCGATGAAGGTCGCGACCGATGCTGTTCAGCTATTTGGGGCCGCCGGCATTTCAAACGAATACCCAATCAATCGATACTTTCGTGACGCGAAGGTTTTACAAATCATTGAAGGTACAAATCAAATTCAACGAAATATTATTGCGAATCACTTGCTTGGCAGGCCTGCCCGCTAGCCAAATTTCGCACTTCACTTTAACGAAACAGGGAGTTGCTATGGAAACAGTTGGACTTGGACTTTACTTTGAAGACCTACCCGTCGGGAAGAAATTCAAAACCTTGGCGCGCACCATACAAGATGCCGATATCTGTGCATTTTGTAACGTGATCCATATGACAGAAGTATTGTTTACCGATATGGAGTTTGTCAAAAACGAATCTGATATCAAAGGAAGACTTGCACCCGGGGCGTTGAGCTACTGCTTTGCTGAGGGCTTACTCGCGCAATCGACGATGCAAAAAACCGGCTACGCGTTTTTGAACATGGAACTCAACATCGAAAACCCGGCCTTTGCAGGGGATACGATTCACGTAGAGTGTGAAGTCGTTGAAGCGCGCTTGTCCAAAAGTCGTCCTGGCCGCGGGCTCGTGCGCACTCGAAACCGGGTTGTCAATCAAGTCGGAAAAACCATCCTGATTTATACCCCTCTGCGAATGGTGAAATGTCGCAGCGATCAGGCGAGCAAGTGAGCGCACCTTACGGCGCCCCAGGAGTCGGCCCGCTTTCCGGGGTTCGCGTCCTTGACCTCACCATCAACGTCCTGGGCCCCGTGGCAACACAGTCGCTGGGCGACATGGGCGCAAGTATCATCAAGATTGAAGCCCCGGGCGGAGATCCTATGCGAAACAACGGGCCGGGTCGACATCCCCAGATGTCCGTTTTTTTTCTGAATCTCAATCGTAATAAAAAAAGTGTAGTGCTTGATCTCAAACAACCCACCGATCGAGACAAACTATTCGCACTACTCGAAGAAACTGATGTATTCGTTCACAGCATGCGCAGCAACGCAGCCGAGCGCCTTGGCCTAAATTACGAGGCGCTCTCAAAAAAATATCCGCGTTTGATTTTTGCCTCAGCGCCCGGCTATAACCCAGCCGGTCCGCACCGCGACCGCCCAGCGTACGACGACGTGATCCAGGGTGAAAGCGGTATTGCCGGCATGGCTCAAATGTCCACTGGCGTACCCGCCTACTTTCCGACCGTGATGGCAGATAAGTTGTGTGGCGTGTATCTCGCGTCTGCGATTTCGATGGCGCTCTACAGCCGCGAACGCACCGGCGTGGGCCAACAGGTTTTAGTGCCCATGTACGAAACCATGCTTTCTTTTAATCTACTTGAACATATGTGGACTGGGGCCCTGGGTGAAGAAGGCCATCTGGGCTATACGCGCGCGCTATCTGTGCATCGCAAACCTTTTCCCACGCTGGATGGTCATATTTGCCTGCTGGCAATCAGTGATGATCAATGGCGACGATTATTCGGCGTCTTTGAACGACCAGATCTGGCTGCCGATGCCCGGTTTTCAACGCTGCTCGCGCGTGCCGACAATATTGAATTGCTCTACACCATCGTCGCCGAGCACATCAGCACGCGAAGCACCGCCGATTGGCGTCGTCTCTTGGACGAAGTTGATATCCCTAATGGCCCGATGAATCGACTCAATGATTTGCCATTAGACCCTTACCTAAAAGAAACAAAATTTTTTGAGCACTATCAACATCCCAGTGAAGGACCTTTAGTTAGAACTGCGATTCCCTTGCATTTCTCTCAAACGCCGGGCAGCATCCGCACACCACCACCGCAGCTTGGCGAACACACCGAAGAGGTCCTGCGTAGCATTCAGGTTCAACAAACAGGCAGCGGTAAAAAGGAAAATACATGAAAGGACTTTCGGGCAAGGTTGTCATTGTTACAGGCGGAGCGGGCGGTATCGGTGCGGCGATCTGTCATCGCCTGGCCCAAGAAGGCGCAAACATTGCAATATTTGATTTGAATATCGCAGCGGCCCAAGCTGTTGCGGCTGACATCCTCAACAAGAACATCGGTCAAGCACACGCCTACAAAGTCGACATCACCGATGCTCAAAAAGTTCAGGATACCGTCTTGGCGGTCGAAGAAAAGCAAGGTCCCATTGACGTGCTGATTAATAATGCTGGCTGGGACCATGGCGCTCGTTTTTTGGATACCGACCCCAGCCTGTGGCAGAAAATTATTGCCATTAACCTGCTCGGGCCTTTGAATTTGCACAAATCAGTTTTAAAGCTGATGAGTGCCCGAGGAAAAGGCCGTGTGATTAATATCGCGTCCGATGCCGGTCGTGTGGGCTCATCCGGTGAAGCGGTCTACTCAGCCTGCAAGGGCGGCATGATTGCTTTCACAAAAACAATGGCTCGCGAAATGGCGCGCAAACAAATCAACATCAATGTCGTGTGCCCAGGGCCGACCGATACCGCTTTATTTAGAGATTTTGCGGGCGAAGGCGAAAATGCAGACAAATTAAAAGCGGCGCTGACCAAAGCGATCCCGTTTGGTCGACTGGGACAGCCCGAGGATCTTGCTGGGGCGGTCTGTTTTCTTGCCAGCGATGACGCGGCATTTATTACCGGACAAGTATTAAGCGTTTCCGGCGGCCTCACCATGGCGGGCTAACGTCCAACTCAAGCAACCACCACTTCGGCATCAACACTGTTTGGTACTTCAGAAATTTACCGATAGAACACAGGAGCAATCACGATGAGTTTAAAAAGAATTGTATGCGGGTTCATGTTGGGTTTAACGGCGTTCTGGCTGCACAGCGTGCATGCGCAAGCCAGCTACCCGAATCGCCCAATTCGAATTGTGATTGGTTTTGCCGCGGGCGGGGGCACTGATTCGGTATTACGCGCGCTCGCAGTCGAGCTTTCAAATAACATGGGTGTACCGGTCATTGTCGACAACAAAGCGGGCGCAAATGGAAATATCGCTGGCGAAATCGTCGCCAAATCAACCGCCGATGGATATACGCTGCTCTACAACACGTCGTCGATGGTGTTAAGTCCTTCGCTATATAAAAAATTGAGCTACGACTTTACGAAGGAACTCACCCCAATTGCACTTACCGCAAATATTCCTTTGCTCTTGGTTGTTCCACCGAACGTCACGGTCAATACGCCTAAAGAACTGATCGACTACCTGAGAGCAAATCCAGATAAAAACTATGCGTCGGCAGGTAACGGCAATGTCACGCATTTATCCACCGTACAAATGCTCAAGATCACCGGCGTCACCGCAATTCATGTGCCCTACCGAAGCGAAGCCCCAGCGCTCGCAGACGTTTTAGGTGGTCAGGTACAGTTTTATCTTGGTACAGCAAACGCACTGATCCCCCTGGTTAAACAGAATAGAGTGAAAGGATTGGCGGTGAGCAGCCTCCAGCGCATCGAGCAAATACCTGATATTCCAACGCTGTCAGAAACTATTCTTCCGGGTGTTGAATTCGGCGCCTGGTCAGGCATGATGGCGCCGGCCAATACACCACCAGAAATTATTACAAAGCTCAACGGCGAAGTGAATAAGGCATTACAAAATCCCGAACTTCGCAAAAAGATTACAGCAACCGGCGCAGAAGTGAGAGGATCAACCGTCGCTCAGTATGCAGACTTTTTGAAGTCAGAGGCAAAACGCTGGGGTGAATCGATTAAGGCCGCAGGGATTGAGCCAGAATAGCAACGGTGTGCTGTTGTACGCCACGTATACGCGCCTATACGTGGCGCGGTACGCTCACAATCCTGCTAAAGACGTCAAGCTCTGAAGTCTTGCACAATTTTTCCGTTCGCGACGGCCGCCTGCTCGTACTCAGGCTTGCGCCAGGTTTCACTTAAGGCGTCTTCATACCAACGCTGCATACTGGGCAAACTCAACATTCTGTCGACATAGGATTGCGAAGCTTGGCTCAATTGCAATCCATAACTCTGCACTCTAAAAATCACAGGTGCAAAAAACGCATCGACGATGCCATAGTCTTTACCGGCTAAGTAAGGGCCGCCAAATCTCGTTAATCCGTCTTGCCACAGCGCATCGATACGATCAACATCAGCGCGTAAGGTCTCATCGATTTTTTGAAGTGCAACACGAATCCCACAATTCATTGGACACTGGCTGCGCAACGCCTGAAACCCCGAGTGCATCTCAGCAGCCGCACTGCGCGCCCACGCGCGAGCCGCGGTATCGACGGGCCAACAACCAGGATCTTGCTCAGCGAGGTACTCACAGATCGCCAGCGAATCCCAAATCAATAGGCCATTCGTTTCCAAGCAAGGCACTTTGCTTGTTGGCGAGAACGCTTTAAATGTAGTGGGCTGCCCTCCGAGCGCAAAGGGTACTAAAACCTCGTCAAAGGCAATGCCACGCACTTGCATCAGCGCCCAAGGTCTCAACGACCAGGACGAGTAATTTTTATTTGCGATATATAACTTCAACTTGAATCCTTTTTCAAGACAACTCGGGTAAATGGCAATCACAATTTAGATTATATTGATACGATCAAAAATTAAAAAGAATAAACACTCGTTCATGCGCCTCATCCTAGCCGCCACCTTTGCGAACTTACCCTTTGGCACGATCTACGCGTTCAGTGTATTTCTAAAATCCATGGAAGCCATGCTCTCGCTCACGCGTACGGATATGGGCATGGTGTTTGGTCTTTCGACAATTATGTTTGCTACGGGGATGAATATCGCGCCGGTGCTCTATACCCGCATGTCGACCGGGGCCGTACTAATAGTTACCTGTGTCACGGGGGCCTTAGGCCTGGCGCTGGCCTCTCAGGCGCAAGGCTTTTGGTCGCTCATGCTTGGGTATGGCATCCTTTTTGGTCTGGGTGGAGGCACGGCGTTTACGACAGCACAACAGATTGTTAATCTTGCGCCCACCAAGCGTCGCGGCTTAGTCAATGGGTATGTTGTTGGCCTCTATCCCTTAGGTGCGATGATTGGCGCACCCTTGCTCGGCTGGTCTGTTGAACAGATGGGTTTACGGCAGACTTTGTTAAACCTAGCGCTGGTGGTTTTTATAAGCGGCTTGGTTGCAGTCTGGCTGACCGGCTTACGAAGCCACATCCCAAAAGTTACAGCCGGTACGACTATCGCTACGGATCGCAACGCCGACGCAAACGCGATGTACCTGGGCATGATTCAATGGCCCCTATTTTTTAAGATCGCCATCGTATTCTTTTTAGCCGCGTCTGCGGGCCTGATGGTGATGAGTCAAGCCGCTGGGATCGTGCAGTCCTATGGCGGCGGCACTCAATTTGCAATTGGCGCGACCTCGTTTATCACGGGGATGATCGCGAGCGCACGCATTACAGGTGGCTGGTTGATGGATCGCTTCAGTCTTCGACAAGTGATGTGTGGAGCCCACATATGGTCGTTGACTGGCGCCTTGATGCTCACGCTATGGCCTAATCCGCACGTCGCCTTGATTGCGCTGGCCATGGTCGGTATGGGCTACGGTTTTGTCTCGGGCTCGGCCGCAGGTGGTATCGGCATGCACTGGCCTGCGACACAGTTTGGCGTGGTCGCGAGCCGCCTTTATATTGGCTGGTGTATCGCTGCAATATGCCTGCCTGTCTTAGCCGGTTGGTTGTTTGACTGGAGCAATAGCTACCGGTCATCCATCTGGATTGCGGCGGTGGTAAATGTGGCAGGAATTGTGCTGGCCACCCGCCTACCGCCGCGTCCGGCCCAGGCACTCACTCAGCCGTAATTTTTAGCTCACGAATCAATTTTGTGTACTTGGCTGCGTCTTGTTGAAGTGTTTTCGCAAAACTCTCTGGGGTTGAAGACACCACTTCTACACCGATCGCAGCCATTTTTGAGCGCACCTCTGGCAACGCGACAATACGATTGATTTCAGTGTTCAACCGCTCGGTGATGTCTTTGGGCAGATCCTTTGGGCCGAACGCACCATACCAAACTGCTAACTCATAACCGGGTAGCGTCTCGGCCACCGTTGGGGTATCGGGCAATTGTGGTGAACGGGCACTTTCGGTCACTGCGAGCAATTTAAGCTTGCCTGATTTCACATGCGGCAGGGTTTGCGTGCCGGCACCGAACAACACTTC
>CALQNE010000011.1 GCA_943331855.1 Bordetella parapertussis | reverse complement strand
GCCCCTTCTCCACCCATTTGCGTAAACACGTGGGTGTTGCGATCCATCCACAATGCCATGTAGTGACAACCAATTCCGGCCATCGCGCGCGAACCTTCTGGTACGCGCGTCGAAGTGTTATGCGGGCAACCCGAACAAAACCAAGGTTTACGCTCGGCTACCACGCGGGGTCGAGCCAGTTCAAGCTGGCGCGCCTCGATAAACGCCATCCGTGCTTCGATCCCTGCGCGTACCGCAGCGGGTAACTCCAGACGCAACAAGCGCGTTGCAATCGCACGTGCGACCATCGCAGGTGAAAACTCATAATGCGCAGGCAACAACCACGGGCTTTGTGGCACGGCCCACTCACCCCCGTCTTTGTCATCAAATTTACCGACGACGCGCGGGATTTTTTTACCTCGGCCAATCCAGCTAAACAACTCTTCTTTGACCTGATACTCAAGCATTTGACGCTTTTCTTCAACGACAAGAATTTCATCAAGATTTTCTGCAAAACTCAGCAAGCCCGTTGACTCGAGCGGCCAGACCATCCCCACCTTGAACAGGCGCAACCCAATTTGCTGACACACTTCGGTCGTCAAACCCAAATCGAGCAACGCTTGCGTGGTATCCAAATACGCCTTACCCGAGGTAATGATGCCGAAGCGTGCCTGTTGATCTGGCACGGCCCAAAGCTGGCGATTCAATCCGTTCGCCCGAGCAAAGGCCAGCGCAGCGTATAGCTTCTGATCAAGTAAACGCGCCTCTTGGGCTAAGGGCGTGTCGCCCAGGCGTATATTCAACCCGCCCTCAGGCAATACAAAATCTGTTGGGATATTGACCTTGACGCGATCGGGATCTACATCGACTGACGCCGACACTTCAACAATGTCAGTGATACATTTCATGCCGACCCATAAGCCCGCATAGCGACTCATCGCCCAGCCCAGCACACCGTAATCAAGAATCTCTTGCACGCTCGACGGGAATAAAACGGGGATCCCACAGGCTTTTAAAATATGATCGCTTTGATGGGGCAAGGTCGAAGATTTTGCCGAATGATCATCCCCCGCCACGACCAATACGCCACCTAGCGCAGAGGTACCTGCTGCGTTGGCATGTTTAAAAACATCGCCACAACGATCGACCCCAGGGCCTTTGCCGTACCACAGGCCGAAGACACCGTCGTACTTGGCACCTTCAAACATATTGACCTGCTGTGAACCCCAAATCGAAGTTGCAGCCAGATCCTCGTTGACGCCCGGTTGAAAGACGACATGATGTTCTTTGAGATGTGCGGCCGCCTTCCATAGATTTTGATCTAGCCCACCTAGCGGCGAGCCTCGATAGCCAGAAATGAATCCAGCGGTATTGAATCCATCGCCCTGATCCCGCACCCGTTGATTCATCGGCAAACGCACAAGCGCATGGATGCCACTCAGCCAGGCACGGCCTGCTGCAAGGTCGTATTTATCGTCTAATTTGACAGCGTTGAGCGCCTGCAACTGCTCATCTGAAAATGGGGCATTCATATGTCTCGACTCCTTGTGAGTAGTGTGGTCCGTTAATGGGGCCGTCAATCTCTCTTTTGAAGTGACTCGGTCATTCACGGGTCAATCAGTTTGCCCAGCTGGCACGCCCAGCCAAGCGGTAACACTGTTTTAACTCCGTCTGCACGCCGGGGCAAGTGCCGTCTGACACAGGCATAATGCACAAATGAAAATCGCCTCTCGTTTAGTCACCTGGCAACGGCTGCATGGGCGCCACGGACTCCCCTGGCAGGGCACCCGCGACCCCTATCGGGTATGGCTCTCCGAAATCATGCTGCAACAAACGCAAGTTGCCGCGGTACTTGATTATTACCAGCGCTTTCTCAGCAAGTTTCCGACCGTCAAGGCTTTGGCACAAGCCCCTGCCAGCGAAGTCATGGTGCTGTGGGCCGGTTTAGGTTATTACGCTCGCGCGCGCAATCTGCACGCCTGTGCCAAACAAGTGATGGATAAATGGAACGGGAACTTTCCACCAGATGCTGCTGGCTTAGCCACACTACCCGGCATTGGCCCCTCGACTGCCGCCGCAATCGCTGCCTTTTGCTATGGCGAACGCGCCGCGATTCTAGATGGCAATGTTAAACGCGTCTTTACGCGACTTTTTGCGATTGAAGGCGACCCCACAACGCGCACCACTGAGCTACAACTCTGGGAACGCGCGCGCGAACAAGTTCCGTCCGCGCGCGCCTGTGCGCAAGATCCTGCGTTAATGTCTGCCTATACTCAAGGCCTGATGGATCTTGGTGCCACACTTTGCACCCGCAGTCGCCCAAAGTGCGAGGTCTGTCCCCTCAAAAAAGACTGTCTCGCAAAGCAGCAAAATCGCAGCGACGAACTGCCTTGGCCACGCGCGCGCAAAGCACTACCCGAACGCAACACTATGATGTTAATTATTCACCAACCTGGATACATCTTGCTTGATCAACGCCCTACCACCGGTATCTGGGGTGGACTATGGAGCCTTCCTGAATACGATACAACCACTGAGCCGGCCTTGATCTATCAGAATTTGGGATTGCGCATTGAAAAGACCGAGGTGCTAGCCAGTTTTTTACATGTGTTTACCCATTTTCGACTGACCATTGCCCCGCATCTGCTGCGAGTCGCACGCGCACGCACGCCCAAACTAAACGAACCACTTACAGCGCTGCCTTCGGCTCAATGGGTGCCGCTTCCGCAACTGCCGCAACGCGCATTACCGGCCCCCGTACACAAGCTACTAAGCGGCCTGATCACTGCGGGTTTGATTCACTGACGCTAGGTCTGAGGTGGTCGATATTTACTGATACTCATTAAGATACCGCACGCAATCCCAATCGTTAACAGTGCCGTACCACCATAGCTCAAGAAGGGCAGAGGCACACCAACGACCGGCAAAATCCCCGTCACCATTCCAATGTTCACAAATACATAAATAAACAGCACCATCGTCAGCGCGCCTGCCAGCAACCGCTCGCCATGATTCGACGCCCTAACAGCGATGGCAAGGCCTCGCAAGAGCAACAGCAAATACAGCACCAATAACGTCACACAACCATACAGTCCAAACTCTTCTGCAAACACGGCAAAGATAAAATCCGTTGTGCGCTCGGGAATGAAATCCAGATGCGTTTGAGTGCCGTTCATATACCCTTTGCCATAGATCCCGCCTGAACCAACGGCAATCGTCGATTGAATAATGTGAAACCCTTTGCCTAACGGGTCAGTGCTTGGATCGAGTAGCGTGCAAATTCGATGTTTTTGATAATCATGCAATACCTTCCAATCAAAATTATCATCGCACAACGTCTCTTGATTAACATAGACCGAACCGATCCCAATGATCCCGATGACCATGACTGGGACCAAGAGCTTAAACGACATGCCCGCAAAATAAATGACAAAAAATCCGGCACCAAAGACCAGAATCGCTGTACCGAGGTCGGGCTGCTTGACGATCAGCAAAAACGGCACGAGCAATAACAAACTTGCAAAACATAAATCTAAAAACTTCATCGCCCCTTCACGGCGATGAAAGTACCAAGCAAGCATCAATGGCACTGCAATTTTCATCATTTCAGAGGGCTGAATACGCGTGACGCCTAAATTTAGCCATCGTGTTGCACCTTTGCTCGTATCGCCTACAAACATTACCGCTAACAACAAGACAACACCAAGCACATAAAACGGGACTGCGAATTTCAGGATGAGTTGCGGCGGCGTCACCGCAACGATCCACATCGCAAAAAAAGCGACGTAAAAATTACGCGCCTGATCTGCAAAACGGGCATCGGTTCCACCAACCGCTGATTGCATCACTACCATTCCGACTGACGTCAACAAAAACAAAATCAGCATCAATGGCCAATCGATCGAGTTTAAGCAACGAAATATGACTCTTAAAATTATTTTCATGGTGTCACTCTTGGCGTGACTGCCATGCGCGATGTTTCGGGCACTGTTGCATTTGTTTGACGCACCGGTACGGGTACCGTTTTTTTATCGCGCAGCAACCAGGCGTCGAACACCTTTCGCACAATAGGCGCAGCAACGCTTCCGCCCCAGCCTGCATTTTCAACGATCACAGCGATCGCAATTTTTGGGTCACTGACTGGTGCGAAGGCCATAAACAGAGAATGATCTCGCAGACGTTCATCAATCGAACTACTTTGGTAATTGGCACCACGCAAACTATAAACCTGAGCGGTTCCAGTTTTACCCGCCGTAGCATATGAGGCGCCCGAAAAAGCACCTGCAGCGGTCCCTGATACCGTGACTTCTGCCAAGGCACGCTTAATCACCTGTAAATTTTCTTTCTTTAACGGTATCTTATGCTCAGCCGAGGCCACCGTTAAAGTTTGCTCATCGGTCCGTGGATTTTTAATCGCACGCACTAAATGAGGTTTCATATAAACGCCGTCGTTGGCCAACACCGCGGTCGCCTGAGCCAATTGCATCAGCGTAAACGCGTTATAGCCTTGCCCAACCGCAATTGAAATGGTTTCACCCGCATACCACCGTTGCTGCTCGCGCGTTTTGTACGCATTACGTTTCCATTCGGTCGAAGGCAATACGCCTCGTCTCTCACCTTCAATATCAATACCCGTCAGTTGTCCGAAACCGAAGGGCTTCATGAAGTCATGAAGATTGTTCACCCCGATCTCTGGGCCAAGTGAATAAAAATAGGTATCAGACGACACGACAAGCGCGCGATACATGTCTAGCGTGCCAAATGCAGTGGAACCTGAATTTCTGAAGCGCTGCCCACCAAATTCAAAATAACCGGGGTCCGAAATCAAATCCGTCGCACGACGCTTGTTGAGTTCGAGTGCGGCCAGTGCCACAAAGGGTTTATACGTTGATCCAATTGGATAGGTGCCGTACACCGGACGATTAATGAGCGGATGGTCGGGCGATTCATTCAACAACCGCCAACTCTCTACGTCGATACCATCGATAAATAAATTAGGGTCAAACGAAGGTTGCGACACAAAGGCTAGAACATCGCCTGTGGCCGGTTCGATCGCCACCAACGCGCCGCGTAAGTCTTTAAAGGCCTCCTCGGCTATCCGCTGCAAACCCATGTCCAGCGATAAAACTAAATTCGAACCCGGCGTTGGATCGACACGACGCAGCACACGCACTGGCTTGCCGCGCGACGTCACCTCAAGCTCTTCAAGACCTGGCCTGCCATGTAAGGCTGTTTCGTACGTTTTTTCAATTCCTTTTTTTCCGATCACATCGGTGCCGCGGTAGCTACCCGTCTCACCACGCTCTTCAAGCATGGCCAGATCCGCCTCAGAGATACGGCCCACATATCCAACCACATGCCCGGCAGATTTGCCTTGGGGATATTCGCGTACCCAGCGCGCGCGCAACTGTACGCCTGCAAATCTCAGCGCATTTGCTGAGAAAAATGCAGCCTCTGTTTCATTTAAATTATTGCGCAAGACAATACTTGCATACTTGCCAGATTCAGCCAGTCGCCGTCTAAAGCGTCGCTGCTCGGAGGCACTGACAAAGACAACCGGAGTCAGCGCATCAAATAACTCATCGATATTACCCGCTTGCGCAGGCACCACCTCAAGCGTGTAGCTCAAATAATTTCGTGCGAGCACTTCACCGTTGCGGTCGACGATCTCTCCGCGTCGGGGCGCGATAGGGACAACGGCCAGACGATTGCTATCCGCGCGGGCGGACAAGCCCTCATATCGCTCTACCTGCAGCACCCAAAAACGAAGCGATAACAATACAAAGCAGCACAGGGCAAACAACGACGCTACGATCACGCGCAGCACGAAGTTGTTTTTTTGTTGCTGATCGTATTTTTTAAAATCGAACATGTCTGCCTGACATCAGCCTACGTTTGCATCAGTGTCCTGTAGCCGATGCTGGGGAAGCAGCAACAGCCAGGCAATCGCCGGCCATAACGCCGCTGTGATCAACGCAGCGACCAACCATGACCAGCCAGGCCAGGCGCTCACTAAAAATGCACCCAACAAGGCACCCAATGCTTTAACCAAGACAAACAATGGCAGCAAATGCAAGGCCTGGCTCAATAACTCAAAGCGTAATAGACGACGCTGCAATGTCTGCACACCGAACACCATCACGGTATACGTCAAGGCCTGCAAGCCAAGCGGACCGACATCATGCACGTCCATCACCAAACCAAACGCAAAAGCGGTAAATAAACCAACGCGGCGCGAGTCGTGCAACGACCAAAATACAATCACCAACAGTAATAAATCGGGTGAAATCGGCCACGCACGCCAAGGTAGCAGTGAGAGCAACCAAACAGCTAGCACGGTCGTCCAAACAAAAACTAAGCTGGCGGAATGATCGATCGAATTCGGACCGACCGGACGAGGAAAGGGAACGGGCGGGACGTTGCCAGTCGAGCGCGACGAGCGCGAGGGATCACTTCGACCGAGAGGTTGCACGAGCGGCCTCCGTAGAAGTGCTGGGTTTGAGTGCGCCGGCGGCTACACCCGAATCTAACGGAACCTGCAACACCAAAAACTGCCGGTACCGCTCAGGGTGCGAAGACGGCAACGCCTCAGCGCGCGCAAACCCAGAGGCAGAACTACGTTGAACCTGATCCACGCGACCAACCGATAAACCCGGCGGAAACACGCCCCCCACGCCACTTGTCACCAGAAGGTCACCCTCGCGGATATCTGCATCCGACGAAAAGTAACGCACCTCAACTTTTCCCGGTGTCGTCGAACCAAAGGCGATTAAACGCAAACCATTACGCAACACCTGCACGGGGATTGACACAACTTCGTCGGTCAACATCGCGGCCTCTGAAGTCATCGGTGAGACACGCGTAATTTGCCCCACTACGCCACCCTCGTCAAGAATCGGCATACCGATTGCAATACCGGCTCGACTGCCCTTGTTAAATACAAGACGTCGACTAAAAGAGTTTGCTGGCTCGTACAAGACTTGAACCACGATGGCCGGGTGCTCAGCTGCTTTCTCAAAAACACCGAGCAAGCGTCGCAATTGAGCATTTTCAGCACCCAACAAAGCCGCATTGGTCGTCACCTGCGCCAATTCGATGCGCTGGCGCTGCAAGGCTTCAGTTTCGGACTTGATCATTGCTGCGGCATCAAACCAATCGTGACTCATTGCGATCAGATCGCGCGGAAACATCACCAAACGCTGAAACGGATAAAGCGTCATCGACATCAACTCACGTACTGGATTAGAACTTTTGTACGTGCCGTCCGTGAACATCAAGACGACCGCCAACAGCATGAGCAGCGTAAGTTTGACCTCAGCAGCGGGGCCGTGTCGAAAAAGCCTAAGAGTGGCGGTTCGTTGCATGATGGCTCGGTACTCAATCGTTCAACGCGTCTGCGCTAGCGCCGCAAGCCGCGTTGGATTCGCGCAAGCGTCAAGGGTTGACGCCCCACGGCCCGTCTAAGCGCAGCACAACTAGTCGTTAATAAAAATAGCCCCGAGTTTTTCAAGATGCTCGAGCGCGTCGCCGCAACCACGCACTACGCAGGTCAACGGATCATCTGCAACAATCACAGGCAACCCGGTTTCTTCTTGCAACAAACGATCGAGGTCACGCAGTAAAGCCCCACCGCCTGTCAATGAAATGCCTTTATCCGTGATGTCAGCACCGAGTTCAGGCGGCGTGTTTTCAAGTGCAATTTTGACGGCTGACACAATTTGATTCAATGGATCGGTCAGCGATTCAAGGATCTCGTTTGACGATACGGTAAAGCTACGCGGCACGCCTTCAGCCAGATTGCGACCCTTGACTTCGATCTCGCGGACCTCAGAGCCCGGAAACGCTGAGCCGATCTGTTTTTTGATGTGCTCGGCCGTTGGTTCGCCAATCAACATGCCGTAGTTACGGCGGATGTAATTCACGATGGCTTCGTCAAACTTGTCACCGCCAACGCGCACAGAGCCTTTGTAAACCATACCGCCCAATGAAATCACGGCCACCTCGGTCGTGCCACCACCAATGTCAACCACCATTGAACCACTGGCATCCGACACATTTAACCCGGCACCAATTGCAGCAGCCATCGGTTCTTCAATCAAATATACCTGGCTTGCGCCCGCACCCAGCGCAGACTCGCGAATGGCGCGACGCTCAACCTGCGTTGAACCGCAAGGCACGCACACGATGATGCGCGGACTTGGGGCAAACATATTGCGGGGATGTACCATCCGAATAAACTGTTTGAGCATTTGCTCTGTGACGGTAAAGTCGGCGATCACGCCGTCTTTCATCGGGCGAATTGCCTCGATATTGCCAGGCACACGGCCCAACATTTGTTTAGCCTCACGGCCAACTGCTTGAATGATTTTTTTGCCGCCGGGGCCACCATCGTGACGAATCGCAACCACCGAAGGCTCGTCGAGCACAATCCCTTTGCCACGGACGTAAATAAGCGTGTTGGCGGTTCCGAGATCGATCGCCATATCACTAGAAAAATAACTACGCAGGAATCCGAACATGAGAGCCCAGCCAGAATAAAAGTTGATGCACGCAGCCTGCCGTGAATAGCCTTGCATCATAACTTATAATTCTGTTTAGATCGATAAAACAAGCGTCCGTCAAGCTCGCAAACCTACGCTGCGAGACGCACTGTGACCAAACCGCTTTGCTCGCGGCTATTTAGCTAGCCTCTTAACCAATCAAAAAGCAGCGACTTATGGCTATTACCGAACAAGAAGTCACCCGAATCGCACGGCTTGCACGACTGACGTTATCGGCCGAGCAGCGCGCCCAGGCACAGGGCGATCTGAGCAAGATTCTTGGCCTCATCCAAGAGCTCCAAGCCGTCGACACGTCTGCGGTCGAGCCCCTGGCCCACCCGCTGTCTGCACTCAAAGATGTACACCTGCGACTTCGCGATGACGTCGTCACCGAAGTCTCATCGCTCGAACGACGCGCAGCCCTAATGGCAAATGCCCCTGGCACGGCAGAGGGGCTTTTTTTAGTCCCAAAGGTGATCGAATAAATGAGCACCGCGCTTCATACTTTTCCAAACCTCACCAGCCTGCGCACCGCCCTATCTGAGGGCAAACTCAGCGCAACTGAATTGGCGCAAGATTGCCTCAAGCAAATACAAGTTCAGCAGGCCCTGAACGCCTTTGTGCATGTTGACCCCGAGCTGACCCTCGCCCAAGCCCGCGCGGCCGATGCGCGTCGTGTTGCCGGCACGGCAGGGCCCCTGACGGGCATTCCAATCGCACACAAAGATGTGTTTGTGACGCAAGGGTGGCGTAGCACTGCGGGCAGCAATATGCTCAAACACTATGTCAGCCCGTTTGATGCCACGGTCGTGAACAAATTGCTTCAAGCCGGCTGTGTGAGTTTGGGCAAACTCAACTGCGACGAGTTCGCCATGGGCTCGGGCAACGAGCATTCTGCTTTTGGCCCTGCCCACAACCCCTGGGATCACAGTTGCGTGCCAGGCGGCTCATCGGGCGGCTCGGCTGCGGCAGTAGCCGCAAGGCTTGTATTGGCCAGCACGGGCACCGACACGGGCGGCTCTGTGCGGCAACCCGCCGCACTTTGCGGGATCAGCGGCATCAAGCCTACCTACGGTTCAGTCTCCCGTTACGGCATGATTGCCTACGGCTCAAGCCTGGATCAGGCTGGGGTCATGGCGGTCGCCGCAACCGATCTCGTCGAGATGCTAGACACCATCAGCGGCTTTGATGAACGCGATGCCACCAGCGCCGAGCAGTGCCGCGGCGTGCCCAATGCACCTGGCCGTATTCAGGGCGAATTTTCGAAAGCAAGCACTCACTATACAAACCAAGGCGCTTTACCGCTCAAAGGTTTACGCATTGGTGTACCGAGCGAGTATTTTGGTGATGGGCTTTCAAACGAGGTCGCAACCGCCATCGAGGCCGCTTTAACGCAATTCGAGCAACTCGGCGCACAGCGCGTAGCCATCTCGCTACCCCGCACACGTCTTTCAATCCCAGCCTATTACGTCATCGCGCCTGCCGAAGCTTCAAGCAACTTGTCGCGTTACGACGGCGTGCGTTACGGGCATCGAAGCAGTTCATACTCTGATCTTGCCGACATGACCGGACGCTCGCGCGCTGAGGGCTTTGGCCCTGAAGTACAGCGCCGCATTTTGGTCGGGACGTACGTGCTGTCGCACGGCTATTACGATGCCTATTATCTTCAAGCACAGCGCTTGCGTCGCATGATCGCGGATGATTTTCAAGCAGCACTTACGCAGCAATGCGACGTCATCATGGGCCCTGTCACTCCAACAGTTGCCAAACAAATAGGCGATGACCAAGATGATCCAACCGCAGACTGGCTTGCCGATATCTACACCCTTGGTTTAAATCTGGCCGGCTTGCCCGGCATGTCAATTCCCTGCGGTTTCGGCAAAAGTGCGGCTGGCAAAGCATTGCCGATCGGCCTACAAATTATCGGTGACTACTTTGACGAAGGGCGTTTGCTCGCAATCGCACATCAGTATCAACTCGCCACCGATTGGCATCAACGTAGCGCGGGGCAAGCATAATGGCTTATGAAATTGTCATTGGTCTCGAAACGCACACGCAACTCTCGACACAGACCAAAATTTTCTCAGGTAGCAGCACCCGCTATGGTGCGCAGCCAAACACGCAAGCCAACGAAGTCGATATGGCGTTGCCCGGCACCCTGCCGGTCATGAACCGTGCTGCCGTCGAACACGCCATTCGCCTTGGCCTCGCTGTTGGCGCCACCATTGCTCCGCGTTCAATCTTTGCGCGAAAAAATTATTTTTATCCTGATCTGCCCAAAAACTATCAAATCAGTCAGTACGAAATCCCTGTCGTGTTAGGCGGATCCCTCACGTTTTTTGTTGGTGAAAAAGAAACAACCATCAACCTGACGCGCGCGCATCTTGAAGAAGATGCAGGCAAATCGTTACACGACAACTACGTTGGCCCACATGGCGAATCGTCAACAGGCATCGACCTCAATCGTACCGGCACCCCCTTGCTTGAAATCGTCTCTGAGCCCGAAATGCGCTCGGCGGCTGAAGCCGTGGCCTATGCCAAAACACTACATAGTCTGGTGATGTGGCTGGGCATTTGCGACGGCAACATGCAAGAGGGTTCGTTTCGCGTTGATGTCAACGTATCCGTGCGCCCAGTCGGACAAAAAGAGTTTGGCACGCGCTGTGAAATCAAAAACGTGAACTCTTTTCGCTTTATTGAACGCGCCATCAATTACGAAGTACGTCGCCAGATCGAACTCATTGAAGACGGCGGTAAAGTCGTTCAAGAAACGCGCTTATACGATGCCGATCTTGATGAAACGCGCAGCATGCGCAGCAAAGAAGATGCACACGACTACCGTTATTTTCCTGATCCAGATTTGCCACCGTTGGTGATCGGTCAAGACTGGATCGAACGCGTCAGGCAATCCATGCCCGCCTTGCCTGATGCGCTCAGACAACGCTTCGTCAACGAGTTTGGACTTGCTCCAGTCGATGCTGCTCAGCTTTCCAGTAGTCGTGCCATGGCAAACTACTTTCAAGAAGTCGTTGATGCCCTACCCGCCGGCCAGGCCAAGCTCGCCGCGAACTGGCTGATGGGCGAAGTATCAGCAACGCTTAACCGCGAAGAAAAAGATATTGCGCAGTGCCCAGTGACGGCACCGATGCTCGCCGCTTTGCTCAAACGCATTTTGGATAACACCATTTCAAACAAAATTGCGCGCGACGTGTTTGCAGCCATGTGGGCCGGCGAAGAAAATGGCCAGCCCGACGCGATCATTGCAGCAAAGGGTCTCACGCAAATTAATGACTCTGGCGCGATCGAAGCGATGATCGACGCCGTGTTAGCCGAACAGGCTGCGATCGTGGCCGAGTATCGAGCCGGCAAACAAAAAGCGTTTAACTCGCTCGTTGGTCAAATCATGAAAGCTGCCAAGGGCAAAGCCAACCCTCAGCAGGTCAATGATTTACTCAAGGCCAAACTCGACAACGCTTAGGCTGCGCCTAAGCAGGGCCGGCTATTGAATGCCGTAGCGCGCCCGATACGCGAGCACAGCCTCGCGATATTGGGCAAACTCTACATTTTGCGCGAGCAGCGTCAAAATATCGTCGAGAGATGCAATCGTTACAACAGGCAGACCATAACGCTGCTGCACTTCTTGCACCGCCGAATGAGGCGACAGCTGACCTTCAGCACCCGCACGCTCCATCCGATCCATCGCAATCAACACCGCGCAGGGCTCAGCCCCTGCAGCACGAATAATGTCGACCGATTCACGCACTGATGTGCCTGCGGTGATCACATCATCAATAATCACGACTCGACCCTTCAAGGGGGCGCCCACGAGCACCCCGCCTTCGCCATGGTCTTTGACCTCTTTGCGGTTATAGGCAAAGTCAATCGAGCGCCCTTTTAAAGCCGGATGCCCAGCTAGCGCAACTGCCGTCGCGGTCGCAAGCGGTATACCTTTATAAGCTGGGCCAAACAACATATCAAAGGGCAGTTTAGAATCCACTAGGGCCTGCGCATAAAATTGCGCCAATCGCCCGACCGAGGCGCCCGAGTTAAACAAGCCCGCATTAAAAAAGTAAGGGCTGGTGCGCCCCGATTTAGTCACAAAACTACCAAATCGCAATACGCCTTCATTCAAGGCAAACTGCACAAACGCACTACGCTCTGAACCCGTTGACATTGCAAACCTCGCGCTTTAAGTATTTCAATGTATTGAATTATCTCATTGACCAGGAGTCTTACCTTGCTTCGCATCACCTCACTGAATCTAAATGGTATCCGCTCGGCCTACAACAAAGGGCTGGCTCAATGGTTAAAAACACATCAGGCTGACATCGTTTGCCTGCAAGAACTCAAAGCACATCTTGCCGATATTCAAGAAGATTTGCAGCACCCGCACGACTATACCGGCCATTTTCACGCTGCCGAGAAAAAAGGCTATAGCGGGGTGGGCCTGTATTTAAAACAAAAACCTGTGCGTATTCTGTCTGGAATGGGCTGCGAAGAATTCGACCTCGAGGGGCGTGTCATCCGCGCCGATTGGTCAAATATGACGGTCATTAGTGCCTATTTACCCTCAGGCTCAAGCGGCCCCGAAAGGCAAGAGGCAAAGTTTCGCTTTTTAGACCAGTTTGGCCCCTGGATGCAGGCCTTGATGAACGATCACAAAAAAACCAAGCGCGAGTATGTGGTTTGCGCCGACTGGAATATCGCACACAAAGAAATTGATCTTAAAAATTGGAAATCAAATCAAAAAAATTCAGGCTTTACACCCGAAGAGCGCGCCTGGGTCACCCACACGATCGAAGAAATTGGCTTTGTGGATGTATTCAGGCAACTAGATGAACGCGCCGAGCAATACACCTGGTGGAGCAATCGCGGCCAAGCCTGGGCAAAAAATGTTGGATGGCGGCTTGACTATCAACTCGTCACACCCGGTTTAGCCAAGCTCGCCAAAGCAGCCAGTATCTACAAAGACGAACGTTTTTCAGATCACGCGCCACTTACCATCGATTACGACTTCGCCCTGAAATAAGCAGACAGTTAAGCGCCCGCCGCATCAATACGATCGATATCTTTTCGACGCCAGTACAACAACAACAGGCCTGGCAAGGCGATCAATACAGTCAGTAAAAAGAAGGTCGGCCAACCCGCGTATTGAACCAAGGGCGGTGTTAACGGGCCGGCCAGATAGGTGCGACCCACAGCAGACAGCGCTGACAGCAAAGCAAATTGCGTGGCTGAAAACTGCTGATTGCACAGGCCCATCAATAACGCCACAAAAGCAGCCGTGCCCATCCCACCGCACAGATTTTCAATGCCGACTCCAGCCGCCATGAGCCAAATACTGTGCGGTCCTACTGAAATCAACCAAAACCCCAAATTCGAAATCGCCTGCAACACGCCAAACAACAGCAGCGAGCGATAAAGACCAAGCCACGCCATCAACGCACCACCGGCGAGCGCACCGACAATAGTCGCAGCCAACCCGAGGAGCTTATTCACCGTACCGACTTCAGTCGCCGTATAACCTGCCGCACGAATCAAAAACGTTGTCGATAACGCCCCCGCAAACGCGTCTCCCAACTTATACAAAACGATCAACACCAGAACAGTGACCGCTTCAGGCCGCGAAAAAAATTCATTAAAGGGTTCGATCACGGCTTGCGTCAATGATCGGGGCGTTTGCGCGGGCACCTCAGGTTCGGGTGCCCAAAAGCTGGCTAACGCAGCCAGTAACATCAAACCACCCATCAGCATGTAGGTCGCGCCCCAGCCAAGCCATTGATCTGCCAGGATCAATGCCAACCCACCTGATACCAACATCGCCAAGCGATACCCCAAAACAGATAACGCCGCACCGGCACCGCGTTCGTCTTTATGTAAAACATCGCTGCGATAAGCATCAAACGCGATATCCTGGGTCGCCGAACAAAAGGCAACAAAGACTGCAATCAGCGCAAGGGGCAACAAATTTTGCCCAGGAGATAACCACCCCATGGCCAAGATGCCCAAGGCCAATAAGACCTGCATCAGCACCATCCAGCCACGCCGCCGGCCTAGCCAAGGCGGTGCATAACGATCAACCAAAGGCGCCCATAAACACTTTAGCGTGTACGCCGTACCCACTAGCGTTAAGAACCCAATTTGTTGCAACGAGACTTGCTCAACGGTTGCCCAGGCCTGCAAGGTGCCTCCGGTAAGCGCCAAGGGCAAGCCACTGGCAAAACCTAGCGCAAGCAGGGGTGCCACACGCCGGCTGGTGTAGAGCTTAGAGACTGCGACACGCGCTACAGGCGAAGGAGTAGGTTGTGTCATGCGCGTTTGTGATCAACCCGTTGATGGTCTGCTGTAAAGCGATAAGCCGCCAAGGTGCTGCGCCAACCCGCGAGCCATTTCACCTCGTGCTGATCATTAAAGGTTGCACGCTCAAGAATACTAAAACCCAGTTTGTGCGACAGACGTTCAAAATCTTTCAAGGTACATAAATGAATATTGGGCGTGTCGTGCCAATCGTAGGGCATTTGCCCTGTGACCGGCATGCGTCCTAACAAAATTGACCAACCGTGCGGCCAATAACCAAAGTTTGGAAACGAGACAATCGCCTCACGACCGACACGCGTCATTTCACGCAAGATATGTTCGGTGTTGTGCATCGACTGCAACGTTTGCGAAAGCACGACGGTGTCAAACTGCTGATCATCGAACATGGCCAAGCCATCTTCAAGGTTTTGCTGAATCACATGCACCCCGCGTTGCACGCAGGTCAACACCCGCTCGTCACTAATCTCGACGCCAACGCCCTGCACCTGTTTGCTACCCTTAAGATGGGCAAGCAGCGCGCCGTCGCCACAGCCCAGATCAAGCACGCGCGTCTGTGGCTGAACCCACTGAGCGATACGCGCAAGATCTCCCCGCAACGCTGCGGCCTGAAGCGATTGCATTTGAGTGGTCATGGCTGTACCTCTGCCGAAATCTTACGTTCAGTGAGCGTCGCAGCAATACGCAAAAAATAGGCCCGCATCAATCCATGGTAGCGCGCGTCGTCCAACAAAAAGGCGTCATGCCCGTGGGGCGCATCGATTTCTGCATAGGTTGCAGCTTGCTCATTTTTCAGCAAGGCCTGTACGATTTCACGCGACCGCGCAGGCGGAAACCGCCAATCCGTGGTGAACGAGATCAACAGAAAATCTGCAGAGGCCGGCGCAAGCGCTTTTGCCAAATCACCGTTGGTTTCACGCGCAGGGTCAAAATAATCAAGCGCACGCGTGATTAACAGATACGTGTTCGCATCGAAGTAGCGCGAAAATTTTTCGCCTTGGTAACGCAAATAGGATTCAACTTCAAACTCAACACCGTAGCCATAATGAAACGCGCCACCTGCCGCAGGTTCACGCTGCGTACGACCAAATTTTTCAGCCATGTCATCATCAGACAGATACGTAATGTGCCCGACCATGCGAGCAACCGAAAGGCCATGACGAGGCACGGTGTTGTGCGCGTAATAATCACCACCATGAAATTCTGGGTCAGTGATAATTGCGCGTCGTGCAACTTCATTAAAACCAATGTTCTGTGCCGATAAGCGCGGCGTTGAAGCGATCACGACACAATGCGCGACACGTTCAGGCAAAGTGATCGCCCAACTCAACGCCTGCATCCCGCCTAGCGAGCCACCCATTACCGCCGCAAAGCGTTTGATGCCCAATTTGTCAGCAACCCGCGCCTGGGCACGGACCCAGTCCTCGACTGTCAAGACCGGAAAGGCAGCCCCCCAGGGCTTGCCTGTTTCAGAGCGCAACGAGGCCGGACCTGTCGAACCAAAACAAGAGCCCAGATTGTTCACCCCAATCACAAAAAACACATTGGTATCAACCGGCTTGCCAGGGCCAACCAGGTTATCCCACCAGCCAATATCTTCTGGATTATCAGCCGCACGACCTGCGACATGATGCGAGGCATTCAAGGCATGACAAACCAGTACCGCATTACTCGCCTCGGCATTGAGCGAACCATACGTTTCAATCGCCAACTCGTAGGCATTGATGGTTTGACCACTACTGAGGGGCAGAGGCTCATCAAACTGCAGAAACTGGGTATGCACGACTCCGACCGACCCCACCTCAGTTGCGGGTGGTTTTATTTCGGCGTGCGCGTCTTGTGAAACGAACTGTGTGGTCATACGGACCTTCTTTAGCGGGATTTATGAGGCGCCCGCAAGCGGATCGAGCAAATCGGCGCCAACTCAGACAAATTTTAGCATTGCCAAGCCCATGTGTAATACAGACTAATACATTGGTAACAATTTGAATCCATTCGGCGTCCCACGCTTACAAATCGCTACAAATTTAAGGGGATTACAGGGGTTTTGCGAATTTGCAGAAGCTTGGGATCAAGGCACACTATGCATTCAAAAATTAGCCGTAGCAGGAGCCAGACAACCCATGACACAGCCCACCCTCTCAGAACGAGAACTCGAATGCCTCGAATGGGTGTCCTTTGGAAAAACCAGTTGGGAAACCGCCCTCATTTTGGGGCTCAGCGAACGAACGATCAATTTTCATCTGCTCAACGCCTGCCGAAAACTCAACGTATATGGCCGTCAGGCCGCGGTCGCGCTTGCCCTGCGACAAAACCTACTGCATGGCTCGTTGACAAAACCCACAAAAGCACCGGCCAGCCAACCGGTCTTGCCTATCGCAGAACCAGCGAGCGCATAAACTCGGTCGCATTCTCTGTGGATAGCGACTTTTTAGGGCCAGACACGACAACCTGTATGAGCATGCCCCGGTGGGTCAATACCCGACCCAGCAGCCGCGAAGGCTGCCCCGCCACCACCGACTCAATCTGAAAAACTTCACCCGTAACGGCCTGAGCCGCAAGAGGCTGACCCACTCTAGCCGCAAGCGCCGTCGCAAAAGCCTTCACTAAACGCTCAATTTGCTCTGGATCAAGCTTGGGATCTAAAGGTGCATAGCCCACAGAAAAAACCGCTTGATCAACGGCCGCAGAAGTCAGCGAAAATACCAAGTCCACCCCTTGAACCTGAAGCGTGCGCTGCTCCGTCTTCACACGAGAAGGAAACATCACCACCGCACGATCATCGGCAACGGCGAGTTCGCGCCAGTTATAGTCGGGTGTACACCCTGCCAGCCACAGGGCACTTAGTAGTACTAACAATAATTTAACCTTGCTCATTTGCCAATCCTGAGACCGTGACCTAGATTTGTCACATTTTCGTTGATTCTGCTCCGAAACAGGACAACTCACAATTCCCTTAAAATCACCTTTTGCTTCGCCCTAGGATTGTCCGTGTCTTCACTGTTGTTCAAACGCCTCGCCCAGCTGCAATCCAACCCAAAGATTTTGGGCCTGTCGCTGCGTGGCATCGAAAAAGAGGGTTTGCGGGTCGACCTGCACGGAAGACTGTCTGCGCAGCCACATCCTAAAGCACTAGGTTCGGCACTCACCCACCCCACGATTACCACTGACTACTCAGAAGCCTTGCTCGAACTCATCACAGGCACCCACAATAGCGTTGGGTCACTGATGACCGAGCTCGATCAGGTGCACCGCGTCGTGGCCAGCACCCTGTCCGACGAGCTGCTCTGGAACCACTCGATGCCCGCCCATCTACCAAGCGATGCCGAGATTCCGATCGCCTGGTACGGCACCTCAAATACCGGCATGATTAAACACGTGTATCGCCGAGGGCTTGCCGAGCGTTACGGCAAAACCATGCAATGCATCGCGGGCGTGCACTACAACTTTTCATTCGATGAGTCGTTTTGGGACGTACTCGAGCTGCCTCAAGCCGATGCCAAAGACCGACGTTCGGCGGGCTATATCTCGCTGATCCGTAATTTCACGCGGTATAGCTGGTTACTGATGTATCTGTTCGGCTCATCCCCGGCTGTATCGCGCGAGTTTTTGCGAGGTCAAACTGAAGGCCTCACACCACTAGGCGATCACACGCTTTACCTGCCCTACGCAACCAGTTTGCGCATGAGCGATCTGGGCTATCAAAACAAAGCACAGTCGGGCCTGAAGCTTTGTTATAACGACCTCACCATGTTTCTACAGCGGCTCTACGATGCTGTCACAACGCCTTGGTCAGATTATCAAAAGATTGGCACCCATCGTGATGGCCAATGGATACAGCTAAATGCCAATATCCTGCAAATTGAAAATGAGTTCTACTCAAGCATCCGGCCAAAACGTACCACTGGCCCCTGCGAGCGGCCCATTACTGCACTCGCTGAACGTGGCATCCAATACATCGAAGTGCGCTGCCTCGATATCGATCCAACCGAACCTTTAGGGATTGCAGAACAAACCGCGCGCTTTGTCGACGCGTTTTTACTTTTTTGTGCGGTTCAAGAGAGCCCTCCGTTTGCCGATAGTGGCTGGTGCCCTGAAAGCGCTGGCAATTTTTCAACCGTCGTCAAGCAAGGCCGAACCCCGGGCTTGCAGCTCAAGCGCGATGGCCAGGATATTTCGTTGGCTGATTGGGCCGAACAATTACTGGATCAGATTGGCCAGTGCGCGGATACCCTGGGTGCCTCACTGAAAGACGACCGCTACCCGCAAGCAATCTCTGCACAACGCGAAAAGGTTCTCAATACAGAGCTCACCCCGTCGGCTCGCATTTTGGCGGATTTAAAAACCAGCGGCCGCACGTATCAAGACTACGCCCTCGAGCAAAGCCGCCAACACGCTGAAACCCTACGCAAGGTCGGCTTGACCTTGGCCGAGCGCTCGTTAGCGACCCAGCAGGCCGAGCAATCGCTCGCAAGTCAATTAGCCTTAGAAACTGGTGATTCAGAGGGTTTTGAGCAGTATGTTGCGCGGTTTCATGCGGCGCTCAAGCACCCGGGCGAGGGTAGTGCCTAGCCGGCAAAACTGGTGCGCCCGACAGGAATCGAACCTGTATCGAGAGTTTCGGAAACTCTTATTCTATCCATTGAACTACGGGCGCCAGAGGCGAGATTATAGCGGCAGCCAAGATCCCTACCCTCAGACGCCCCGACCAAGGCCGATCCCGCTATAATCCAACGGTTTATAAGAAAGCAGTCACACCACTTTAATCCAGCCGCCCCCTTGGGCAACGCGTCGGGAAACCGTTTTAGCGCGTTGAACAACTCGGCGAAGACACGCAGGACTTGGTCATGAGCAACACGCAACAGCACGAAGAACACGACTCACCTATCAAAACGCCTAAGCAATTGATTACGACAATTGTGCTTGCTTTAGTGCTGCCGATCATCATTATCATCATGCTGGTCAATATGGTCGCAGCAGGCAACGCACCCGTAGCCGGTTCAGACGCACTAGGCCCCGAAGCAACCGCCAAACGAATCGCGCCAGTTGCAAAGCTTGAGGTGGTCGACGCGAGCGGTCCAAAAGTCTTTAAAACAGGCGATCAAGTCTACAAAGCCGTCTGTTCGGGCTGCCATCAGGCTGGCGTGGCTGGCGCGCACAAATTCGGCGATCCAGCAGCCTGGTCAGCGTCCATTAAAACCGGCTTAGATGCAATGGTGGCAAGTGTCATTAAAGGCAAAAATGCCATGCCTGCCAAAGGCGGCAACCCCTCACTCGATGATTTTGAAATCACCCGTGCTGTGGTCTATATGACAAACAACGCTGGCGCAAGCTTTCCTGAACCTGTCGCACCTGCACCCGCTGCTAAATAGTTGCCGTGTAGCCGAAGTACGACAAGCTAAAAACGCGCCAATCGGCGCGTTTTTTATCGAAGCTTGATTTGAAAGTTGACGTACTTCCTGAACAGGCTTATGTCCAATTCCTTATTCGAAAGCGGTCAGCCAATTACACCAGAAGGTTTCGCTGAGTTATTCGCAGCAAGAGCACCCGACGGACATAAGGGAACCTTCGGTTCGGTCGGCATCTTAGGTGGTGCAGCTGGCATGACCGGCGCCGCAATTTTGGCGGGACGTGCCGCGCTCAAACTCGGTACTGGCAAAGTATTGATCGCGCTGACGCAGCAAGGCCTGCCTGTTGCCTACGATCCGCTCTACCCCGAATTGATGTTTCGCGAACCGGATGAACTGCTTGCCCAACCTGGGCTAATCTCTGCTTGGACAGCAGGTTGCGGTTTGGGTCAAGCACCTCAAGCGCTGACTTGGTTAAAAACACTGCTTATTATCCGCGGCAATAGCCCCCTAGTACTCGACGCGGATGCGCTCAATGCGTTGGCCAGGGCTGAAATCGATATCAACGGGGCGCCAGGCGAAATCATTCTGACACCGCATCCTCAAGAAGCCGCTCGCCTGCTAAGCGTCGATACCCACAGAATTCAATCTGATCGCCCGGCGGCAGCGCAGCAACTCGCCAGAAAGTATCAGGCGTGGGTTGTGCTCAAAGGTGCGCAGACCATCGTTTGCGCACCCAGTCTCAAATGGCAAACCAATCAAACGGGTAACGTTGGTTTAGCAACCGGCGGGACCGGAGACGTCCTAAGCGGGATGCTTGTCAGTTTACTTGCGCAGGGTATGCCAGCTCAGGTTGCCGTACCCGCTGCCGTCTGGTTACACGGTGCAGCAGCTGATCGCCTCGTCGCACAAGGTCATGGCCCGATTGGACTAACAGCCGGCGAGCTCGCAGATGCTGCCCGCTGCATCCGCAACCAAATTCCCATCAGCTAATCACCAGCGGCGCAAGCAACACTAGCCTCGCAGCAGTGCTAGCCCGACTTATTGAGCATCGCCTTCAGTGCATCAAGACGACTCTTGGGGCTCATGGTTTCGACAGGCTTCTGATCAAGTGCTGTCGACAAACCCATTTCTTCAATAAAACGCGAAGGCTCGCGCACCAGATCTTCACGCGCACGACGCCGCTTCTGACACCAACTTAAATGCAGACTGCGTTGCGCCCGCGTAATACCGACGTACATCAAGCGTCGCTCTTCTTGAACTCTTAAAGCCAGCGCATCACTGACCTTGGCGGGATCAAGGTCTTCATCGTCTCGGCCCATATGTGGCAACAAGCCCTCTTCAACACCCAGCAAATAGACATGTGGGTATTCAAGCCCTTTTGATGCATGCAAGGTCGACAACTTCACGGCATCTTGTTCTTGCTCATCACTGCGCTCAAGCATCGTGACCAAGGCAACATGTTGCACCAGATCTAATAAGCCCATTGCGTCGGCTTCGGCTTTTCGCTTTAACCAACCAACAAGTTCCAAGACGTTTTGCCAACGGCTCTGCGCAGGCTTTTCGTCAAGCATGTCATACAGATAGCGCTCGTACTGAATCGACCCGAGCAAATCATCAAGGATCACGCCTGCGGGTTCAGCCGCAGTGACCGGCTCGCCTGGCCTTGTGTATCCCGCACGAAACTGAATTCTGACAATAAACTCACCAAAACTGCGCAACGGCTCAAGCTGCCGAGCATTCAAACGCGGTTCAAGCCCCATTTCAAAAACGGCTTCAAACAAAGAGATCTGCCGTTCGCCAGCATATTGCCCAAGCGTTTGCAGTGTTGCCTGTCCAATCCCGCGCTTAGGGGTTGTTGCCGCACGAATGAAAGCTGGGTCATCCTCTTCATTCGCAATTAAGCGCAGATACGCCAAGATGTCTCGGACCTCAGCCTTATCAAAAAAACTTTGTCCACCCGAGATTGAATACGGAATATGCAAATTGCGCATCGCCTGTTCAACAATTCTGGCTTGATGATTACCACGATACAAAATCGCAAAGTCTTTCCATGAGGCTTGCTTCTCAAAACGCGCCGCAGAGATTTTCATGGCAACGGTTTCTGCTTCGGCTTCATCATTTGGCATCGCAGTGATACTAATCGCATCGCCCGTACCATGTTCTGACCACAATTTTTTTTCAAATAACTTTGGATTTTTGGCAATCACGCGATTGGCAGCAGCCAAAATACTTTGGCTTGAACGATAGTTTTGCTCAAGCTTGACTAGGCGAATCTGTGGATAATCGGTGGTGAGTTTTGCAAGATTCTCGATCGTTGCGCCGCGCCAGGCATAAATAGCCTGATCATCATCACCAACCGCCGTAAACATCGCCCGTGGACCAGTGAGCCATTGCACCAAGCGATATTGACACACATTAGTATCTTGATATTCATCCACCAATAAATAACGCACCCGCTTTTGCCATTTTTCACGGACCTCAGCTTCGCGTTCAAAAATTTGTGCGGGTAGTGCGATCAAGTCATCAAAGTCAACGGCCTGATAGGCCGCTAACGTCGCGTTATAACTACGATAGACGCGCGCCGCCTCAACTTCACTGACCGTTGAAGCAAGTGCGGCGGCCGCATCCGGGTCAATCAACCCATTTTTCCAGAGCGAAATTGTTTGCTGTACAGAACGCAAGCGCCCACGATCCGTCGTCGCCAATAGATCTTGAACAATGGCCAAAGCATCGTCTGAATCAAAAATCGAAAATTGCGGCTTTAAACCTGCATGCTGGGCTTCTTCGCGCAAAATACGCACACCAAGCGAATGAAATGTACTTATCGTGAGCCCTTTGGCCAAGGCCGGATCTATCAGGCGTTTCACCCGATCATCCATCTCACGCGCCGCTTTGTTCGTAAACGTCAGTGCAACCACATTGCGGGCCTGATAGCCACAATCGCGCAAAAGGTAGGCAATCTTTTGTGTAATAACACGGGTCTTACCCGAGCCTGCGCCAGCCAAAACCAGACAAGGACCATCCAGATACAACACGGCTTCGCGTTGCGTCGGATTCAAACCATCTGTTGCAAAAGTTGCCATAATGCTTGGCTAAATTTCGAGTGGATCAACTTCAAGCTGCCATCGCACTCGGCGCGCATCAAGCTGTTCAGGTAATAATTTAAGCCAGTGTCGCAATAAAGACTGCAACGCTGGGCGATTGGTTGATTCAAGCAATAACTGTGCCCTGCACATGTTATCAACGCGCACAATACGCAGGGGCACCGGATCATACAAGGTGAGCACCTCTTGCGTCTGGTAATGGGCAGAGAGTTCATTCGCCGACTCGCGAGCAACACGCAAGAAATCAAGCGCAACGTTTAAATCTTGCGCTTCCGCGCTCAATAAAGCCTGATACGAAAATGGCGGTAAGGCAGCCGCCTGTCGTTCTAGAATTGAGTGACGCGCAAATCCTGCGTAATCGTGCTTGAGCAAAGCTTGATAGACCGCCTGCTCTGGATAACCCGTTTGCACGATGACCTCACCGTGTCCGGTGTGTCGACCCGCACGCCCGGCCACCTGCATCAACTGTGCAAACAAACGCTCAGGTGCTCGAAAATCTTGCGAAAACAACATCGCGTCTGCATTCAGAACGCCTACTAAACCAAGGTTCGCAAAATCATGTCCTTTAGCAACCATCTGAGTGCCAACCAGAATATCGACCTCACCAGCATGTACGCTGGCAAAAAGCGCTTGTGCAGAGCCTTTTTTACGCGTGCTGTCTGCATCAATTCGAACAATACGTGCCTGCGGAAACAGTTCTGCCAGATGCTCTTCGATGCGTTGTGTGCCTCGACCCATCGGCTGCAAATCTTGATCACCACAATCTGGACAGCCCTTTGGCACCGACTGCACCAGCCCACAATGATGGCAATGTAATTGCGCGCGACTCGCGTGCGCGCGATGCAAAACAGTAAACGTCGTGCAACGTGAGCACTGACTCACCCAGCCGCACGAGCGACAGTGCAGTGCCGGTGCATACCCCCGGCGGTTTAAAAAAATTAACACCTGCTCTTTATTGGCCAACCTGGTGCGCATCGCCTCAAGCAGGTGCGGTGAAAGCCCGTGTTCCATCTGCAAACGCCGAGTATCCACGAGGCGCACAGAGGGCAAGGTCACATCTCGGGCACGAGCAGGCAAATCCAGGCGTTGATACGTTGATTTTTCTGCATTTGCCCAGCTTTCAAGCGAGGGAGTGGCCGAGCCCAGCACGACCGGAATCCCCAAATCATGTGCGCGCCAAACCGCCAAGTCACGCGCTGAATAGCGTAAGCCATCTTGCTGTTTGTATGAGGGATCGTGCTCTTCATCTACGACAATCAAACCCACATCATCCAGCGGAGCAAAGATCGCCAGACGCGTACCCAACACGATACGGGCCTCGCCACTTTGCACGCGTAACCAGGCACGCAAGCGCTCGCCATCAGACAAGGCGCTGTGCATCACGGCCACACCGTTCACCCCTGCAACAGGTTCGAGGCGAGCACGCAGCGACTGCTCAAACTGCGGCGTAAGATTAATTTCGGGCACTAACATCAACACACGTTGGCCTCGTGCCAACGTCTGCGCGGCCGCATGCAAATACACCTCGGTTTTTCCGCTGCCCGTCACGCCGTAAAGCAAAAAAGTTTTAAATGTCTGAGTGTCCACAATGGCAGCAACGGCCTGCGCTTGGGCATCGTTTAGCGCTGGAATCGATGATACCGACACCGCCTGTTGTATTGCCGTGCGACGATTGGCCAAACGCGCAACGGGGCCCGCACCTGAACGCTTACCTTGATAAGACGAAACGCTGCGCAGGGGCATCGGCAAAGCCGGCATGATCACTTCGCCCAAAGGCCGCTGATAGTATTCAGCCGCAAAACTTGCGAAGCGCAACCAACTAGCTGTGAGGGGCGCAATGTCTTTCAAGACGACCTGAACCTCTTTGACCTTAGCAGGATCGAAATCAGGCGCGTCGGGTAAGCCAACCACTAAACCGATCATCTTTCGACGACCAAACAACACAATGACCCGATCGCCAATCTCAACTGGAACACCCGACCAATAGTCGTAAAGTTCGGCCAAAGGGAGGTCTAACGCAACCCGGACCCATCGCTTGCTCACCATGGTATTTGGGTGTTCTGTAAGGACAATGTCAGACATGAAGTTAATGTAATTTCTTTAGTAATGCGCTAAAGCACTGAGTTACTAGATTTTTAGAAAATGAGAGCGCTTGCTTGTGGATAACTTTGGGGAAAACTTGCTTTATAAAAATATATCTGGTGTTTTTTGTATTGGCATTGCAACCACGAAGATGCGCATTTTTTATTAATATTATTATTTTTCAATAAGATAGGATTTTATTTCAATGTAAGTACTAAATTTTTAACGCCCAAGCACACCCTTCACAGTTTGTGCATAACTTAAAGTCTAGATCATTATTTTATAAGGGTTTACACGATAAAACCCTTTAAAAACCACGCCAATACTAGCTCTAACTACGACCACCGTGAAATTTCGGGCTATACAAGCGTACTTCGTCGACCAAGACGGCAACCGCCTCTGGCGGGGTGAATTGCGAGATCCCGTGCCCTAAGTTAAAGACATGACCACCCTGCCCAACATCACCAAACGCATCAAGCACCCGACGCACTTCGGCCCTAATCGCTGGTTCGCCTCCAAACAACGCAATTGGATCCAGATTACCTTGAAATGCGACCGAGTCAGACACGCGTTTACGCGCTGCAGCTAAGTCGACCGTCCAGTCAAGGCCCACAGCATCCGCCCCGCAGGCTGCGATTTGTTCTAGCCACTGTCCACCGCCCTTGGTAAACACAATGACCGGCACCCGGCGGCCTTCATGCTCACGGGTCAATTGCTGCACCACTTGGCGTGTGTAATGCAACGAAAACTGCTGAAATAGCCCATCGGCTAGCACGCCACCCCAACTGTCAAAAATCATCACGGCTTGAGCGCCAGCATCAATTTGTGCGTTCAAATACTGCGCAGTCGTTTGCGCATTGACTTGCAATATTCGATGTAACAAATCAGGGCGCGCATACAGCATGCTTTTAATTAATCGATAATCATCGCTGCCCTGCCCTTCAACCATGTAGCAAGCAACCGTGAACGGGCTGCCCGCAAAACCAATCAAGGGCACCCGTCCGTCGAGCTCAGTGCGGATTAACCGCACAGCGTCAAAAACATATTGCAACTTACTGAGATCTGGCACCTGTAGCTGATTCACATCCTGTTCAGTACGAATCGGGCGTGCAAACCTTGGGCCCTCGCCTTGCGCAAACGATAGCCCCAAGCCCATTGCGTCAGGTACGGTCAAGATATCTGAAAACAAAATCGCGGCATCTAGATTAAAACGCTCAAGCGGCTGCAGGGTCACCTCAGCCGCATAGCTTGGATTTTGTGCCAAGCCCATAAATGATCCAGCGCGTGCGCGGGTCGCGTTGTACTCGGGTAAGTAGCGACCGGCCTGACGCATCAGCCAAGTTGGCGTGTAAGGCACTGGCTCACGTTTAAGTGCGCGCAAAAATACGTCGTTCTTTAAGACGGAAACAGACACAAGAATCCTTTTTCTGCAGACCGCTCACTTCACGAGCGGTTGATGTTCATGATTTAAGGAGCATTTTACTCTTGCCCATCGTCGGATCGATAGAGTTCGGCTTCGATCTCATGTTTGCGCATTAAGGCCCAAAAGGCTCTTCGATGCTTGTTCGAGGCTCGTGCCGCCATCGCAATGTTGCCGTTATGTTTGAGAAGCGCATGCGTGATGTAATCCCGTTCAAACTCCCGAACCAAACTTGACTTGGCCTCGCGAAATGAGTTGCCTTCTATAAGACAAAATTGTGCGTGATTAGCGCTCATGCGATCATGCACCGACTGCTTTGCCTTAACGCGATCAGTCTTTGTTTTTGCGGCTGGTGAGCATGGCTTTGGCTGGGCGCACCGTCCAAGCCCGACCACGCTCTCGTAGCCTGCCTGAGACATCGCAGGGCCGCCTAGAGCAGCGTACGCAGGTTCAGGCTCGCGTAATGTCACTAATCGAGGTACTCGTGCGACTGTGCTTAATACTCGTGCACGGAACTCGTCTCGACATAAAGGCAGTCTCACAAAGTCGGCCATCCCCAGCTCTAGTAAATCCTGCATCGCCGCCGACCGTAAGTCTTGAAAAATACCAACAAGCGGCAAAAAAGGGCCTCGTGGAATCATAGATAGTGCTTGTCGTGTCCACGCGAGTGTGTCGAGGGATACCGGCACCAAGCACAGATCGAAGCGTCTGAGGCTCACGCCTGCCTGCGCCAACGCTTGAGCGGGCAAGGCCACCACCTGATCCTGACTCACCTCAAGATCTTGTCCAGCTTCCCATTCAAGCTGATGCAGTTTGATGCGATTTAAGGAAGGTGCCGCGCAAACAAGTACGTCTTCAAGCCACCTCCGGTGAGCCGCTAAGCGCAGCACTGCGCAATCAATTTGTTGTCGCATCTTTTCTCTCCAAGCAAAAGACGCTAGGCTAGGCTTGCTGCAGCCCCGTGCATAGTCGGAGTTTACGCGTCAGCACTTTTACGCAATGTACGAATGCGATTTGAAGTGCAAAAAAAGCACGCTCATATGAGCGTGCTTTTTAACCAACTGCGCAACCAAACAACGATCAGCGCGATTAATGCTTGTTAGTGATTTCGCGAATCCGACGAGCAGCGACCGCTTGCGCAGCCAACATATCAAGCTCAGCCTTCACAACATCCATGCTTGCCTGATCTTTCGCATCTCGCAATGCTTCTTGCGCTGCACGACGTGCTGCTTCAGCTTTCTCTTCGTCGAGGTCTCCGCCGCGAATCGCAGTGTCAGACAACACAGTGACATGACCAGGCTGCACCTCTAGCAAACCGCCTGCCACGAAAATGCTCTCTTCAGAATTATCTTCAAGAACAATACGCACTAAACCAGGTCGAATGCGCGAGATCAGCGGTGTGTGACCGGGCAAAATGCCAAGCTCACCCGCCTCGCCGGGCAGTACTACAAATTTTGCATCGCCCGAGTACAGAGATGTCTCTGCACTAACGACGTCGACTTTGATGGTAGCCATGATAGATCCTTATTGGAGTTTCTTGGCTTTCTCGAAGGCTTCGTCGATCGAACCGACCATGTAGAACGCCTGTTCAGGAAGCGCATCGCACTCACCTTCGACGATCATACGGAAACCACGAATGGTTTCGGACAGCGGAACATACTTACCTGGTGAGCCCGTAAACACTTCGGCCACATGGAAAGGCTGTGACAAGAAACGTTGAATCTTACGAGCGCGAGCAACAGCTTGCTTATCTTCAGGCGACAACTCATCCATACCCAAAATAGCAATAATGTCGCGCAATTCTTTATAACGCTGCAAGGTTTGCTGCACACCACGCGCCACGTTGTAATGCTCTTCACCCACAACGTGTGGATCGAGCTGACGGCTAGTCGAATCGAGCGGATCAACCGCAGGATAAATACCAAGCGCAGCGATATCACGCGACAGCACCACCGTTGAGTCCAAATGCTGGAAGGTCGTTGCAGGCGAGGGATCGGTCAAGTCATCGGCAGGAACGTAAACAGCCTGTACCGAAGTGATTGAACCTTGCTTAGTCGAAGTAATACGCTCTTGCAGCTTACCCATTTCTTCGGCCAGGGTTGGTTGGTAACCCACGGCTGAAGGCATACGACCCAGCAGAGCAGACACTTCCGTACCGGCCAAGGTGTAGCGATAAATATTGTCAACGAAGAACAGAATGTCGCGGCCTTCATCACGGAACTTCTCGGCCATCGTCAGGCCGGTCAAAGCCACGCGCAGACGGTTACCTGGTGGCTCGTTCATCTGACCGAACACCATCGCGACCTTATCAAGAACCTTTGACTCTTCCATCTCGTGATAGAAGTCGTTACCTTCACGAGTACGCTCACCCACACCGGCAAATACAGACAAACCGCTGTGCTGCTTGGCGATATTGTTGATGAGCTCCATCATGTTCACGGTCTTGCCTACACCGGCGCCACCAAACAGACCGACCTTACCGCCTTTAGCAAAGGGGCAAACCAAGTCAATCACTTTGATACCGGTTTCAAGCAATTCAACCGAAGGTGACAGTTCATCAAACTTCGGTGCGTTTTGATGAATCGCACGCAGTTCTTTACTATCGATTGGACCTGCGTCATCGATCGGACGACCGAGCACGTCCATAATGCGACCCAGCGTACCCACACCAACAGGCACCGAGATTGGTGCGCCAGTCTTAGCAACTGCCATTCCGCGACGCAAGCCGTCACTTGGTCCGAGCGCAATGGTACGGACAACGCCGTCACCTAGTTGCTGCTGCACCTCAAAGGTCAGGCCTTTTTCAGCAAACGCTGATGACTCATCTGTCAGGCGAAGTGCCTCATAGATGTTGGGCATGTGATCGCGGGGGAACTGAATATCCACCACTGCGCCGATGCACTGAACGATGGTTCCGTTGTTCATGTTTGATCCTTACTTGATAAATTCTGATGAGATACCGGGAAGCAATCTAAACCACTAGACGGCCGCGGCGCCCCCCACGATTTCTGAAATTTCTTTGGTAATGGCAGCCTGACGAGTCTTGTTAAAGACAAGTTGCAAGTCACCAATCACCTTCTTCGCATTGTCCGAAGCGGCTTTCATCGCCACCATACGGGCAGATTGCTCTGAGGCCATGCTTTCTGCGACACCTTGATACACAAGGCCTTCAACGTAGCGTTGCAGCAGCTCGTCAATGACGGTTTGGGTATCGGGTTCGTAGATGTAATCCCAGCCATGGTCTGCCGTGGTGCTTTCGCTAGTCACAGCGGCAGAAGCCGAAGCCAAGTTATAGGGGTCCGCAAGCTTGCCGGGTAGTGGCAGCAAGCGAGTAAACGTGGGCTCTTGCTTCATCGTATTCAGGAAGCGATTTGTTGCGATATAGACCGCGTCAATACGTCCTGCCAAGAAGTCGTCAAGCTGCACTTTCATCGCGCCGATCAGGCGGTCAAGCTCAGGCTTATCACCTAAGCCAATAGCTTGAGAAACAATATCGGCACGCATCCGGGTTAATACACCCAAGCTTTTGTTACCGAACGCCGTAAATTGTGTACGAATATTTTTGTCGGTGAACTCGCGCGTACGTGACAGCACCAAACGCATGATGTTGGTATTTAAACCACCGCAAAGACCTTTGTCCGTTGACACCACGACAATACCGATCGCCTTGATCTCGCTACGCTCGATTAAGTACGGATGCGTGTAATCAGGATTGGCCTGCATCAAACGCGAGGCCATATCGTGGACCTTGGTCGCATAGGGACGGCCCGCACGCATCCGCTCTTGCGCTTTGCGCATTTTGGAGGCGGCCACCATCTCCATGGCCTTAGTGATCTTACGCGTGTTTTGCACGCTCTTGATCTTATTGCGAATCTCTTTAATTCCTGCCATTTCGCTTCCTGTGTCAGACCTGGGTGTCAGGTATCAGACCATCTGCTTAGCGCGACCCCGAGCAACCAGCGCCCGAGGAAACGCGATAGCGGGTTCGTTAAAACGTACCGTGCTTTTTAAACTCAACTAAGGCCGTGACCAACTCAGCTTCGTCATCTTTTGACAACTCTTTTGAGCTTTCAATGCGCTCGACCATCGCTGCGTTTTTGTTTTTGAGGTGATCTTTAAGACCTTTCTCAAACGACAACACACTAGAGACTTCGACGTCATCGAGGTAACCGTTATTTGCAGCAAACAGAATCACACCTAACTCCCAGACCTGCAAGGGCTGGTACTGAGGCTGCTTCAATAGTTCAACCACGCGCTTTCCGCGCTCGAGTTGACGGCGCGTTGCGTCGTCAAGATCAGAAGCGAACTGCGCAAACGCAGCTAACTCGCGATACTGGGCCAAGTCGGTACGAATACCACCCGATAGCTTTTTAATAATCTTGGTTTGTGCAGCACCGCCCACGCGAGAAACCGAAATACCTGCGTTAATTGCCGGACGCACACCTGCGTTGAACAAGTCTGTTTCAAGAAAGATCTGGCCGTCAGTAATCGAGATCACGTTAGTTGGCACGAAAGCCGAAACGTCACCAGCTTGCGTTTCAATAATCGGCAACGCAGTCAACGAACCGGTTTTACCTTTTACGGCACCTTTGGTGAACTTCTCGACATAGTTTTCGTTTACACGCGCAGCACGTTCGAGCAAGCGTGAGTGGAGATAAAACACGTCGCCAGGGTAAGCTTCACGGCCTGGTGGACGACGCAGCAGCAATGACACCTGACGGTAAGCAAACGCCTGCTTGGTTAAGTCGTCATACACAATCAGCGCATCTTCACCGCGATCACGGAAATATTCACCCATCGTGCAACCGGCGTAGGCCGATAGGTACTGCATCGCGGCTGAGTCAGATGCCGTTGCTGCCACAATGGTTGTGTATTCCATGGCGCCATGCTCTTCGAGCTTACGCAATACGTTATTGACCGTTGATGCTTTTTGGCCAATCGCAACATAAATACATTTAACCCCTTTGCCTTTTTGGTTGATGATTGCATCAACGGCAACGGCGGTCTTACCTGTTTGACGGTCACCAATAATCAATTCGCGCTGGCCACGACCAATTGGCACCATTGCATCAATCGACTTCAGGCCGGTTTGCATTGGCTGCGACACGGACTGACGAGCAATCACGCCAGGTGCCACTTTTTCGATGATGTCAGTTTCTTTAGCGTTGATTGGGCCTTTGCCATCAATTGGCACGCCCAAGGCGTTGACTACACGACCCAAAAGCTCGGGGCCAACAGGCACCTCAAGAATACGGCCGGTTGTCTTAACTGGGTCGCCCTCAGAAATGCCCGTGTAGTCGCCTAACACCACGGCGCCTACAGAGTCACGCTCAAGGTTCAATGCCAAACCAAACACATTGTTTGGAAACTCAAGCATTTCGCCTTGCATTGCATCTGATAAACCATGGATGCGGGTAATACCGTCGGTCACGGAAACAACCGTTCCCTGTGTTCGAATGTCAGACGATGTGCCCAGACCTTCGATACGGCTTTTAAGTAGTTCGCTAATCTCTGACGGATTGAGTTGCATGTTCAGACTCCTGGAATCTTTAGACTGGCGTTAGGCCGCCAGCGTGTCGCGCATGCGTACTAACTGGGCTTGCACGGATGTATCGAGTACGTGATCACCCACGAGCACGCGAACACCACCAATTAAGGCGGCATCAACGGTTACGTGGGGCTTGAGCTTGAGGCCGAATTTTGGTTCTAGCAGCGCAATAAGCTGCGAGACTTGATCTTCAGACATCGGAAATGCGCTGGTAATGTTCGCTTGTGCCACACCCTCAGCTTCGTCTTTAAGGGCCTGAAACTGCTCAGCAATTTGCGGCAACAGCAACAAACGATCGTTGGCGATAAGAAGCTCAACGAAATTTTGAAATTGCTTATCAACCGCTGGCTGCACCAGGCTTAAAAAGATACTAGCGCGCTGAGCATCGCTCAGGCGGGGATCAGCCATCGCCGAACGCACATCACTGTTGGTGGCCACGTGCGCAAGGCGCTGTGCTTGATCAGCCCAAGCGGCTAAGCCACCTCGGTCTGCTTTAGCAACGGCAAACAATGCCTCAGAATACGGGCGGGCAACGGTAGAAAGTTCTGCCATAGCGTCCTCGGGATTAAAGCTGAGCCTTAAGCTGCGTGAGCAGCTCGGCGTGGGCACTTGCGTTAACTTCACGCTTGAGGATTTGCTCGGCGCCTTTCACGGCCAAATTGGCCACGTCATTGCGCAGCGCATCGCGAGCACGCATCACTTCTTGAGCAGCATCTTGTTTCGCTTGCGCCAAAATGCGCGCACGCTCAACTTCAG
>CALQNE010000010.1 GCA_943331855.1 Bordetella parapertussis | reverse complement strand
TCTATCCGCAATACGCGTCTAGTACGACGGCGACGGTGGTCGATGAGGTGGCGCGGGTTGCCAGCCATATGCGTAATCAACCGGTACTGCGGTTTATTAAACGTTTCCATACAGACCCGTCTTTTATTGGCCCGCTCGGCGACAAAATCGCAGCGTATTGGCAACAGCACGGCAAGCCTCAAAAGCTTGTCATGAGCTTTCATGGCTTGCCCAGGCAGTGTGTTGAGTTAGGTGATCCCTATTGTCGTGACTGTTACGAGACGGCTCGTGCCCTGGCGAATTATTTAGGCTTATCTGATGATGATTACCAAGTGACTTTTCAAAGTCGGTTTGGCCCGGCCAAATGGCTCGAGCCGTATACCGAGTCGACGTTAAAGAGGCTTGCCGAGCAAGGTGTTACCGAGATTGACGTCGTTTGCCCTGGGTTTCTGGCGGATTGTCTTGAAACGCTTGAAGAGATTCAGGTCGAGGTGTGTGAGGCGTTTATGCATGCCGGAGGCAAGCGGTTCAGGTATATCGCAGCGTTAAATGACGATCAGGCCTGGATTAACGCCTTGGCCGAGATGGTGCTGCAACACTTACAAGGCTGGCCCATTGAGCCCTAAGCCTTAGTTCGGTGCTCCCCAAGATTTTTTTCATGGTTAACCCTTGAATTGCGGGGTTAAGCCCCAATTTCTAACGTATTCACGCATTTTCTGGAGAAGTACATGGCAGATCCCAAAGACTCGACCGAAGCGCATCAAGAGCACGATCCGGCGTCGGTGACACCCGAGGTAGGTGCGCCTAAGGCCGAGGACTCGGCACCGCTTGATCCAATTGAGCAACTGCAGGCTGAGCTCGCGGCAGCACAGGCTCAACTGGCCGAGCAGCGCGATCAGGCTTTGCGTGCCCATGCCGAAATGGAAAACGTACGCCGCCGCGCGCAAGAAGAGGTTTCCAAGGCCCGCAAATTTGGGATTGAGTCGTTTGCCGAGGGCTTGGTGCCAGTTAAAGATAGTTTAGAGGCGGCGTTAGCGCAGGCCGAGCAAACTGCCGAAACGATGCGTACCGGAATTGAAGTGACCCTTAAACAGTTGGTGAGCGCCTTCGAGCGCAATCACCTTAAAGAAATTGCCCCTGAGGCAGGTGCCAAGTTTGATCCCCACCAGCACCAGGCCATTGCGACAATTCCCGCTGAGCAGGCGGCCAATACGGTTGTTCAAACCTTGCAAAAGGGTTATTTGATTGCAGACCGTGTGTTGCGACCGGCGCTTGTGACCGTTGCCGCTTAAGTTTCAACCTGAATGCGCGTCAGCCCGATTTGAAGTTTTTGGGGTTTAAGGCAATAAAAAGCGGGTTTTAGTCTTGAAATTGCCCTTTTGCCCCCCAATTAACACTCATCGAAGTAATTCACTCTTATTCTGATTTCTTAAAAGGTAGTTTGACCATGAGCAAGATTATCGGTATCGACCTTGGCACCACCAATAGCTGCGTGGCAGTGATGGATGGCGGAAAAGTCAAAATTCTTGAAAACGCCGAGGGCACGCGTACAACCCCTTCAATCGTCGCTTACATGGAAGACGGTGAAACATTGGTCGGCGCACCTGCTAAACGTCAGGCGGTAACAAACCCGACCAATACACTGTACGCAGTTAAGCGTTTGATCGGTCGTAAGTTCACCGAAGACGCCGTGCAAAAAGATATTCACTTGATGCCTTACAAAATCGTCAAGGCTGATAATGGCGACGCTTGGGTTGAGGCTCAAGGTAAAAAACTGGCGCCATCGCAGGTGGCTGCAGACGTCTTGCGCAAAATGAAAAAGACGGCAGAAGACTTCTTGGGCGAAACGGTCACTGAAGCAGTGATCACTGTGCCAGCCTACTTTAACGATAGCCAGCGTCAGGCCACAAAAGATGCAGGCCGAATTGCCGGTCTTGATGTCAAGCGCATTATTAACGAGCCAACTGCTGCGGCGCTTGCCTTCGGTATGGACAAGTCAGAAAAAGGCGATCGCAAGATTGCTGTGTTTGACTTGGGCGGTGGCACATTCGATATCTCGATCATCGAGATTGCCGATGTGGATGGCGAGAAACAATTTGAAGTGCTCTCGACCAATGGCGATACGTTCTTGGGTGGCGAAGACTTTGATCAGCGCATCATTGAGTATGTGATTGCTGAGTTCAAGAAAGACCAGGGCGTTGATCTGTCGAAAGATGTATTGGCCCTGCAACGCCTGAAGGAAGCTGCCGAGAAAGCCAAGATTGAATTGTCGTCTGCGCAGCAGACTGAAATCAACTTGCCCTACATCACGGCAGATGCGTCAGGCCCTAAGCACTTGAACCTCAAAATGACGCGTGCCAAGCTCGAGTCCTTGGTCGAAGAGTTGATTGCCCGCACAATGGATCCATGCAAAATCGCGATCAAAGACGCTGGCGTCAAAATCAGCGAAATTGATGACGTGATCCTGGTGGGCGGCATGACACGTATGCCCAAGGTGCAAGAAAAGGTCAAAGAGCTTTTTGACCGCGAGCCTCGTAAAGACGTCAATCCTGATGAAGCGGTTGCTGCGGGCGCTGCAATCCAGGGGTCGGTATTGTCTGGTGATCGTAAAGACGTGTTGTTGCTTGACGTCACGCCGTTGTCCTTAGGCATTGAAACGCTTGGTGGCGTGATGACCAAGATGATCACCAAGAACACCACCATCCCAACGCGCCATTCGCAGGTGTTTTCAACTGCCGATGACAACCAGCCGGCCGTAACGATTAAGGTGTTCCAGGGTGAGCGTGAAATCGCTGCCGGTAACAAAACGCTAGGAGAATTTAATCTTGAGGGCATTCCACCTGCGTCCCGTGGTACGCCGCAGATTGAAGTGACGTTTGACATCGATGCCAACGGTATTGTGCACGTGTCTGCTAAAGACAAGGGTACAGGCAAAGAAAACAAGATCACGATTCAGGCAAATTCTGGTTTGACCGAAGAAGAAATTCAACGGATGGTGAAAGACGCAGAAGCGAATGCTGAGGAAGATCACCGGATGGCCGAATTGGCGCTGGCGCGTAACAGTGCCGATGGTTTGGTGCATTCGACGCGTAAATCGATGACTGAGTATGGCGATAAGCTGGATGAGGCGGATAAGACTGCGATTGAAGCGGCCCTGAAAGATGTCGAAGATGCCTTGAAAGACAACGCAGACAAAGCAGCGATTGATGCCAAAGTCGAGGCCTTAGGGACTGCATCGCAAAAGCTTGGCGAAAAAATGTATGCTGAAGCGCAAGCCGCTCAAGCTGCCGCAGGTGCTGCAGGTGCGGGTCCTGAAGGTGGTGCAGGCGGCGCAGCAGGTGGTGGTAGTAAGCCTGTCGATGACAATGTGGTCGATGCTGACTTTAAAGAAGTCAAGCGCGACAGCAAGTGACGATTAGCCTGTAAACGGTATCCGCCCGGAACGCTTTTGAGCCTTCCGGGCGTGTTGTTTAGTTTCACTTAAAGAGTTCAAAGCATGGCAAAGCGTGACTTTTACGAAATCCTTGGCGTTGCCAAAAATGCGTCAGACGATGAGCTGAAGAAGGCTTATCGCAAACTTGCGATGAAGCACCACCCGGATCGCAATCCTGACAGCAAAGAGGCTGAAGAGAAATTTAAGCAAGCGAAAGAGGCTTACGAGATTCTCTCAGACGAGAATAAGCGCGCGGCCTACGATCGCTATGGGCACGCAGGCGTCGATCCGAATGCGGCTGGTGCGGCAGGTGGTGCCGGGTTTGGCGATGCATTTGGCGATATATTCGGTGAGATCTTTGGCGGCGCCCGACGAGGCGGCGGCGGTGGTGGTCCGCAGGTCTATCGGGGCGCAGACCTGAAGTACGCGATGGACATCACACTCGAACAAGCAGCCAACGGATTTGATACTGAAATACGTGTACCGAGCTGGGAAAACTGCGAGATTTGTAAAGGCAGTGGCGCCAAGCCAGGAACCAAGCCTAAAACGTGTCATACCTGCGGGGGTGCCGGTGCGGTGCGGATGCAGCAGGGTTTTTTCAGTGTTCAGCAGACCTGCCCGACATGTCATGGCAACGGTAAAGAGATTTCTGATCCCTGTGTCCCATGCGATGGTGTCGGTCGCATGCGTCGTAATAAAACACTACAAGTCAAAATCCCTGCTGGTATTGATGACAGCATGCGGATTCGGTCATCAGGCAATGGTGAGCCCGGAATAAACGGTGGCCCAGCCGGTGACTTGTTTGTTGAAATCCATATCAAAGAGCATAAGATTTTTCAACGTGAAAACGATGATTTACATTGTGAGTTGACGATTCCGTTTACCAGTGCGGCACTAGGGGGCGAGGTGCAGGTTCCTACATTAAATGGTAAAGCTGAGATTTCCATTCCAGAAGGTACGCAATCTGGCAAAACGTTTAGATTGCGGGGTAAAGGAATCAAAGGTGTTCGCGCCTCTTATCCGGGCGACTTGTATTGTCATGTGGTGGTTGAAACTCCGGTGCGTTTAACCGAAGATCAAAAAACATTATTGCGACAGTTCGAAGCCTCGCTTCGAGAGGGCAGTGATAAGCACTCGCCGCAGAGTAAATCCTGGACAGATCGCGTCAAAGACTTCTTCTCTTAAGTCTTCAGATTAAAAAAACAGCCTCTCGTAATCGAGAGGCTGTTTTTTTTGGGGCTAAGCCAAACTGCAATGGCTATTGATTGAAGTGCGAATAAGCCTTATTTCTTTTTCTCAAAATCTCCTGCGGCCACGCTACTGAATTGCGTCGGTTGCAAGTATTTACGGACAACTGTGTTGAGTTGCTCTGGGGTCAGCGCTGCAATCTTTCTATCTAGCTCTGCGGCCCAGGCAAAGGTGCGATCACTTTCCATGTAACTCACCCAGGCAGACGCCAGACTGCCTTGCTGCGCCCGAGCGAGTTTGCGATAGTTCAACAGTGCGGTGATCCCATCTTTGACTTCGGTCGAATCGAAGCCGTCTTTGATTAAACGATCAAACTCCTGACGGATCGCAGTCTCTACTTTTTCGCGATTTTCTGGCGCAAAAATTGCGTAGACACCCCATGAGCCAGTAGGCTCAAACGAAGAGACTGAGAGGCGACTACGTACGTTGTAAGACAGGCCTTCTTTTTCACGTACGCGCATCCATAGTCGCGATGTTTCAGACGAACCCAGCAGAAAATTGGCAAGATAGAGTGCAGGATAGTCAGGGTCAGTATCCTGAAGTTTTAAAGTGAGGTTGGCGGTATAGAACGCGTTCGCTTTGTCAGGGGTGAGCGCTTGCATTTGCTCGGGTTTGACCGCCCGGTAGGGTTGGCTGATGCGGGTGTAGGGTGCACCAGGCGCCCAGGTGCTCAGTGCCTTGCTGACGGTCTGTTCGAAGCTTGCGGGGTTAAATTGCCCCACAATCCCGATCGATATTTTGCCCGCACCGTAGAATGTTTTATGAAAATTCACTAAATCACTGCGCTTAAGATTTGCTACGGCTGCAAGAGATTCTTCAAAGCTCGGCATATAACGAATGTCGTCTTTTGCCCATGGGTTGTCATGACGCGTCAGCATGCGTGAAGCGATGGCAGTAGGCTCTGTCATTGAACTCTTGAGGCTGGTCGTGAGCTTGCTGGTGTATTCATCAAGCTGGGCCTGTGCAAAATTGGCGTGTTGCACCACATTAAGCACCAGGCTGATTAAGGCCTCGATGTTGGCCTGTGTGGTCGAGAGGCTGATGTTGAGTTCAGTGCCCGAGCCTGAAATCCCAACCTCGCCCCCAAGGGCGTCAATGCGGTCGCTGATTTGTTCGCGCGTTAATTGATCAGTGCCCTTAAGCAGTAGATCGGCTGTGACAATGGCATTTAAGCGCTGGCCTTTGAGCGACTCAACACTGCCAAACTGCAGGGCGATAGAGGCATTGACGCGATCGCCGCGTGCCTCTTTGGGCAGCATGGCGAGTTTGACCGAACCATTCGCGACCTTTAATACTTTGCGTTGAGTCAGTGCGTCGATATTGCCGGGATCAGGATTGAAGGCTTCGGCTTGTTTGAGCTGCGCGTTGCCGCGATAGTCTGCCAGATCTTTTTTAAGATCCGGAATGGCAGCAAGGGGGGCACGCACTGGCTTCTCAGTGGGGATATATTGACCTTGCGTACGATTGGCCTGGGTGAGATATTCTTGGCCGACTTTTTGCGCTTGAGCCAAGGTGACTGCTCGAATGCGATCGCGAGAGACGAACAGCATCCGCCAGTCACCCACTGCGATTGCCTCAGAGAGGCCTGCGCTAATTTTTTGTGCGTCGCTAAACATTTGATCCCAGCTTTTGAGCCACTGGTTTCGCACGCGTTCAAGCTCTTCGGAGGTAAACGGTTGTTTGGCGAGTGCTTCGATTGTGCTGGTCAGTGTATCGAGTGCTTTTATTTGATCCATGCCAGGCTCAAGTGTGGCGCCAAACATCACAATGCCAGGCGCATACTCATCCATCGTAAAGCCCAGCACGCTTGCAGCTTGTTTGGTGGGGACCAGGGCTTTGTAGAGCCGTCCTGAAGGGGTGTCCGCGATCATCATGCTGGCTAAGTCGAGCGCAGAAAAATCTGGGTGTGCCGCTGGAGGCACGTGGTACATCGCCGCTACAAGCGGAGAGCCCCCCGTGCGACGCAGTGTGATCGCGCGTTCGCCATCTTGAACAGGCTCAACCGTGTATTCAGGCGGTAGCGTGCGACCCGGTTTTGGGATTTTGCTAAAAGCGTTGTTGACTTCGGTCAAGGCCAGTTCAGGATCAAATTTTCCAGCGATAATTAAGATCGCGTTGTCTGGTTGATAGTGAGTACGATAAAACGCACGCAGCTGATTGATATCGACGTTTTCGACATCAGAGCGCGCGCCAATTGGCGTTTTTCCATAGTTGTGCCACTGAAAGGCTAGCCCCAGCATTTTCTGCCAAAGCATTTGAAACGGATTGTTTTCGCCGCTTTCCATTTCGTTGCGAACAACCGTCATTTCGGTATCAAGGTCTTCGCGTTTGATCGTTGAATTGATCATCGCATCAGCTTGCCAGCCGATATACCATTTAAGCGTTTCAGGGTTTGCCGCAAAACTAGCGTAATAGTTTGTGCGATCGGTTGAGGTTGAACCGTTTGCTTGTAGACCGCGTTTTGAAAATTCACCTAGCGCATTGGGGGTATTGGGCGTGCCTTTGAACAGCATGTGTTCGAGCAAGTGGGCCATGCCCGTCTCGCCATAGTTTTCATGACGTGAACCGACCAGATACGTCATGTTGACCGTTGTGGTGGGCTTCGAATCATCTGGGGCGAGCAAAATACGCAGACCGTTGGCTTCAAGCCGATATTCGGTGATGCCTTCAATGCTTGTCACTTGAGTGACGCCAACTGGAAGGGTTAAAGCCATACTTTGGGTTGCCGCCATAAAAGAGAGAAAACCCAGGAGGGCGCACTGAAGCGCGCGGGTAAACAGCCACATGAAAGAAGTCCAAAAGGGAGGGATGAACCAGTTTGAGCGTGATTGCTCAGAATGGTTCATTTGATGACGAATTATTTGGAAAGTAGGCGCATTGCTTGTTCAATCCCCGACACCGTTACCGGAAACATCTTGTCCTGAACAATGTTACGGATCAGTGAGATTGACTGTCGATATTGCCACGAGGCTTGTGGTTCGGGGTTGAGCCAAACAGCCTTGGGCCAAGTAGAAATCATGCGTTGCAACCATTCGGCGCCTGGTTCTTTGTTGTAATGCTCGACCGAGCCGCCAGGTTGTAAAATTTCGTAGGGGCTCATGGTCGCATCACCCACAAAAATCAGACGCCAGTCTGCATTGAACTTGCGTAAGACGTCTTGCGTTTCGAAGCGCTCCATTTGACGCCGCCGGTTTGATTTCCAGAGGTGCTCGTAGGGGCAATTGTGAAAGTAATAGACCTCAAGATTCTTAAACTCGCTACTGGCGGCTGAAAATAACTCTTCGACGCGTGCAATGTGATCATCCATGCTCCCACCAACATCTAGCAGCATCAGAACTTTCACATTGTTATGACGCTCGGGCACCATTTTGATATCAAGGTAGCCCGCGTTGCGTGCCGTACAAGTAATCGTGTCATCCAGATCGAGTTCGAAATCTGACCCTTCGCGGGCGAAACGGCGCAACCGCCTTAAAGCGACTTTAAAGTTACGCGTGCCGAGTTCAATTGAATCGTCGTAATCCCTGAAGTTACGCTCGTCCCATACTTTGACCGCCGTGCGGTTACCGCCCGAAGCACCGCCGACTCGAATCCCTTCGGGATTAAAGCCGCCATTGCCAAAGGGCGAGGTGCCTCCCGTGCCAATCCATTTGCTGCCACCTTCGTGACGTTCTTTTTGTTCTTCGAGTCGTTCTTTGAACATTTCTAAAAGTTTGTCGAGCCCGTGCTTTTCGAGCTCTGCTTTTTGCTCGGGTGTGAGATGCTTTTGGAGTTCTTTCACCAGCCAGTCAAGAGGGATTTTTTTACCAGGCGGCAAAATTTGCTCGAGACTACGGTAATACCCGGCGAAAGCCCGATCAAAACGATCAAAAAGGGTTTCGTCTTTGACGAGCGTTGTGCGAGCCAAAAAATAAAAGTCTTCGAGTGTTGGCGGCATGAGGGGTGTTGAAAGCGCCTCAAGTAGCGTTAAGTACTCTTTGACCGAGACCTTTAATTTTTGCGTGCGCAGATGGTAGAAGAAATCAACGAGCATGGCGTTTGAGCTGATAAGTGAGGTGGTCACGAACTTCGGGCCATTCGCCAGCAATGACGCTGTACATGACGGTGTCACGCACGGTGCCGTCGCGGCGCAGGGCATGATGACGAATTGCACCATCACGCTTGGCACCCAGGCGTTCGATCGCACGTTGCGAGGCATGGTTAAAGTTGTCGGTACGCCAGCCAACTACGCCGGCGCCAAGTACATCAAAGGCCTGCGTCAACAGCATTAATTTACAGGCTGTGTTGACATGCGAACGTTGCTGGCTTTGAGCGTACCAGGTGTAGCCAATTTCAAGGCGTGCAACGGCGGGCAAAATGTCGTGGTAACGGGTGCTGCCAAGTATCTTGCCCGAGGCGTCATCGACCACGACGAAGGGCAGCATGTGCCCTGCAGCAAGACCGTCAAGTGCAGTCTGAATGTAGTGGGCAGTCTGCTCTGGTTCGGGCACTGAGGTGACGCGCAGATTCCAAAGTTCGCCGTCGCGCGCTGCAGCGGTTAAGCCAGCGGCATGGGCGAGTGAGAGCGGCTCAAGCCGCACACCCCAGCCCTTTAACGTACAGGGTGACGGGGCGAGTTTGAAGCCTTGGTCTTTAAGCATTGCCTGGACCCGAAGGGCGACGCGTGCTGCTGCGCGTGACAGCGGCTAGACGCTCGAGCAGTTGCAAGTCTTGTTCATTTTTAAGCAGTGCGCCAGCCAGCATTGGTATCGAGGTGGCGGCGTGGGCATCGATCTCGGCGGGGCTAACATCTTCAGCAATCAGCAGACGCAACCAGTCAAGAAACTCAGAGGTCGAAGGCTTTTTCTTCAGACCTGGTGCCTCGCGCAGTGCGAAGAACGTGTCGAGCGCGGCGCGTAAGACATCGGCGTGTAGATTTGGAAAATGCACATCCACGATACTGCGAAGTGTGTCGCGATCGGGGAAACGAATGTAGTGAAAGAAGCAGCGACGAAGAAAGGCGTCGGGTAGGTCTTTTTCATTATTTGACGTGATGATCACCAGCGGGCGGTGAATCGCGCTGATGGTTTCGCGTGTTTCGTAAACGTGAAATTGCATCTGATCGAGCTCGCGAAGCAAGTCGTTTGGAAACTCGATGTCGGCTTTGTCAATCTCGTCGATGAGCAGCACAACGGGCGCCGGGGCTGAAAAAGCCTGCCACAACACACCTTGCATAATGTAGTTACGAATATCTTTAACTTTTTCTTCGCCAAGTTGGGAGTCACGCAACCGCGAGACGGCATCATATTCGTAGAGGCCTTGATGGGCTTTGGTTGTGGACTTGATGTGCCATTGAAGTAGTGGGCGACCCAGTGCGGCGGCGACCTCTTCAGCCAGCATGGTCTTGCCGGTACCGGGTTCGCCCTTGATTAGCAAGGGACGCTGCAGCGTTAAGGCGGCGTTAACAGCCAGTTTGAGATCGTCGGTGGCAACATAGCGCTCGGTGCCGTCAAAGCGCTGAGTCTGCTCGGGGGTAGGGGTAGAAGAGGTCATTAGAAGCCGAAATGTGAGGGGTCAGAGGTAAAAGCTGCGGATGTAGAATTTAATTTCGTCAATTATCGTACAATCTTACCGTTTTGCGGCCGAGACTATTCTCGGGTTGTTTTTCTGGCCTAGCCAGAGCCCTTTTGATGAAGTTGTTCAAAACCATGTATCCAAATCAGATGCGTAGTGGCAGTATGCCGGCAGTGCGGCGACTCCCCCAGGCTTTTGCCGTCTTGGCAATGGCGATATCCTGTGCAATGGCCTCAGCCGTTTTTGCGGCAGATGCAGTCGGTAATGCCGAAGCGGCCAAGGCAAAGGTGTCGATGTGTATTGGTTGTCACGGTATCCTTGGTTACCGTGCAAGCTTTCCTGAGGTGTACTCGGTGCCAATGATCGCTGGGCAAAACGATGCCTACATTCGATCCGCTTTGCGTGCCTATGCCGTTGGCGAGCGCACACACCCCACGATGGATGCCATCGCAAAAAGCCTTTCAGATCAAGATATTGCCGATCTGGCTGCCTATTACTCCAAACTTAAATAATCGGGGGCCACGATGAAACACCTGAAGCTTGCCCTCTGCGGCGCTGCATTACTCATGACGGTTGGCGTGACACACGCCGCCGATTTGGCTGCCGGAAAAGCCGTCTGGGAAAAAGTCAACTGTGCCTCGTGTCACGGCGCCGATGCTAAATCCCCCATTCTGCCCGTATATCCGATTCTGGCTGGACAGCATGCTGACTTTTTGGCGCACGCCTTGAAGGCTTACCAGCGTGGCGCTTCAGGCGCACCTGCCTCAGCGAATGTACGTAAAAATGCTGTGATGGGTGCGTTTGCGGTCCAACTGTCGAAGCAAGACATCGAAAATGTATCCGCATGGCTGGCTTCGCAACCGGGGCCGCTTGCCGTACGCAAGTAAGCCTCGGGCTAAAAGTAAGCACGTACAAAAAAACCGCCTGATGGGCGGTTTTTTTACGCTGAGCACTTTAAGGTGGGTGAGCGCCTGCTTCGCCTGCACTTAGTCTCGGCTGGCGCGTCGCCGAATGAGGTCGATATAGGCATCACTATCTAAAGGGGTGCCCAGGCGCTGTGACTCCCAGACAACCTGTCCAAGGCATTCCATGATTTCGTGCGCGGCGTCGTGCCCGCTCGAGCCAGAGGCCATCGCGTCGAACGCTTGCTTGATGCCGCGCGGGTGGTCAATCGATAGCTGCTCTGCGATTGCAAGATGCATGGACAGATGTAAAAAGGGGTTGCTGCGGCCTTCTTCTACGTTGAACTCCCGCGTCATGGCTTCAGGGCTTTCGATCGTTTCGTGATATTCAGGATGTTGTTCGATCCAGCCCAGGGCCATGGCTTCGAGCGGACTCAATAGTTCGTGGCTGCGGTGTTTGCGCCAAGTATTGATAAAAAACTCTCGTACTTGATCGCGTGAAGGATTAAACATGAGGCTCCGTAAAAGGACGTTGCACAGGAATGTGTAAAGGTGTCCATATAGTGAAACAGTTGATCAGAATCGCCCTCATCTAGGGCATACCCTAATGTCATGACACCCGTGCTGGTGCAGAATCTTTCCCATGCAGGTGAGGAGACAAAGCTCTGCATGAGCAAGCTGGCAGCATCGGCTACATAACAAAAATAAGCACGACTCTAATAAAAACAAATCGCACAGCGGCTAGCACTTCGGTGTTGGCCGTTGTCGCTTATAAGCAGCAAATTGTTTATTCTAGGCGATCATGCGAACGATTCAAACAACTCCGCGAGCCCGTTACTGGCGCCACAATGTGCTGTTGATTGTGACTTTGCTCTGTGCATGGTGGCTAGTCACCTTTGTGCCGGCCTATTTCGCTGTTGAATTAAGTCATTATTTTATTTTCGGTTGGCCCTTTGCATTCTGGATGGCGGCTTTTGGCGCGCCCTTGTTCTTTTTATTGATCGTTGGGGTGTACGCCTGGTATATGGCACGCCGTGATCGGACAGCTCGGCGCCTGACTCGAGAAGACGACTGAGTGTCGCAACAAGATCCGCTCTCGCAAAAGGCCTTTAGTGCGCAATTGTTTCGTGGCTATGCAGCCTATGCGTTCGGCTTTTCCCTTTTAGTTTTGCTGTTGGCCTTGCTGGAAATCATGGGGCTTGCCCGGCAGTGGATTGGTTATGCCTTTTTGCTGGTGACCGTTGCGCTTTATGCTGCGATTGGCATCATGTGCCGCACCTCAGATCCTGTTGAATATTATGTTGCAGGACGTAAAGTGCCCGCTATTTATAACGGCATGGCGACCGCCGCGGATTGGATGTCGGTTGCCTCTTTTATCGGCGTGGCTGGTACGCTTTATCTGACGGGCTATAACGGACTTGCTTACATTTTGGGCTGGACCGGTGGTTATGTACTAGTCGCACTTTTTTTGGCTCCATATCTGCGCAAATTCGGGCGCTACACGATCCCTGATTTCTTAGGGGCGCGCTTTGGCGGTCATTGGCCCAGGATGTTGGGTGTGGTCTGCGCGGTACTGGTTTCGTTTACCTACCTCGTGGCGCAAATTTACGGCGTTGGGATTATCACAACGCGTATGACCGGGATTTCGTTTGAGCTGGGAATTTTTATCGCACTCGGCGGCGTGCTGGTTTGTTCTTTTTTGGGTGGTATGCGGGCCGTGACCTGGACCCAGGTCGGGCAGTACATTATTTTGCTGATCGCTTATCTGGTACCTGTCATTTGGCTTGCCGTAAAACAGACAGGCGAACCGGTGCCTCAGTTGGCCGCAAGCGCCGTCATGCAACAAGTGACTGAGCGCGAGCGCGAACTGAGTAACGATGAAAGCGAGTTGTCTGTCAGAGCGCTATGGCAAGCTCGCGCCGATATGATGCAAGTGCGAGTATCTGGTTTGCCAGCAACCTATGAAACTGAAAAGCAAAGTCTTCGCTTGAAGTTGTTGCGTGCACGCGCCAATGACGCACCGATGGGCGATGTGCGTTTGCTTGAACGCGAATTGGCTTCGTATCCGGCATCCGTTGAACAAGCCCAAATGGCCTGGTCTAAGGCTCGGGATGATTATGCGATGCGTGCTACGGCGCCTCAGCCGCACGCTGAACCTTTTGCAAGCCGCGCGTATGAGGCACCCGATGCGGTGAGGCATAATTTTTTGGCCATTGTCTTGTGCCTGATGATGGGGACAGCAGGTCTGCCGCATATTTTGATGCGCTCGTACACCACACCGTCGGTTGACGCCGCACGCAAGTCCGTCTTTTGGTCTCTGTTCTTTATTCTATTGCTCTATCTCATGGCGCCGGCCCTGGCGATCTTGGTTAAGTTTGAGATCTACTCCAATCTTGTGGGGACCCGTTTTGCAGAACTGCCGAGCTGGGTGCACGCTTGGTCGGCGGTTGATCGGTCGTTACTGAGTATTCTGGATTTAAACCAAGACGGTATTGTGCAGTTGGCTGAAATTCAGATGGGGGCAGACGTTGTTGTCTTGGCAGGCCCTGAAATTGGTGGGCTGCCCTATGTGGTGTCGGGTTTAGTCGCCGCAGGCGCCCTAGCGGCAGCCTTGTCGACGGCGGACGGTTTGTTGCTGACCTTATCCAGTGCGCTGTCGCATGACACCCTTTTTAGGGTCATGTCGCCTAAGATGGGGCCAGGCAGGCGTGTGCTGTTGTCCAAAATATTATTGTTGCTGGTCGCGTTTGTGGCTGCGTGGGCCGCTACAAAAACTCCAGCAGACATTTTATTTTTAGTAGGCGCGGCTTTTTCTTTTGCTGCATCGACTTTTTTCCCGGTACTGGTGATGGGTGTGTTCTGGAAGGGTGCGAATAAATGGGGTGCGTGCTGCGGCATGTTGACAGGCTTGGTGATTACCATTGTGTACATGGTGCAAGCCCAGCCTTGGTTGCGCCATTGGGTGCTTGGGATTTCGACGAGCGAACCCGTCGAACTGTGGTGGGATATTCAGCCTATTGCCTCGGGCGTCTTTGGGGCGCCGGCAGCCTTTGTCGTCATTGTCGTGGTGTCATTACTGACCAAGCAAAAAAACCCGGTGACTGATGCGTTGGTCGATGATTTAAGGTTGCCGGATTAACACGAGCACCGCGCCTGCACCACCGTGCGCCCGAGGGGCCTGAGCAAATGCGCTGACGTCGGGCAACTGCTTGAGCCATTGCCTGACGCGTATGGGCAAGACCGGTTGACCATTTGCAGAGCCATATCCCACCCCGTGAATGATGCAAACACAACGAGTGCCGTGGCGCTGGCTGGCTTCGATAAACGCGAGGAGGGCGCTACGGGCTGCCTCTGTGTTCAGTCCATGTAGGTCGAGTCGTGCGCCAATCGGCCAAAACGCTCGCCTTAATTGGCGTCTTACACCCGGGCCAATCCCCGACGCAGCCCAATCGAGTTCTACATCGGAGCTATTGACGAACTCGGCGCCGTCGGAAACGGATTGCATAGCGCTTTGCGAGGCGCCAAGCGCGCGTTGGCGCCGCTCAGCCAGTTGGTTGACCCCAGACTTGGTCATCGTGGTGTTGTGCAGGAGACGCGCGTTGCTCTTGTTTAAGGGCTGCACTAAGCGAGTCGCCCGTGCGAAAAGCTTTCCGTCCACCTCGGGCAGTGAGGCGGGTACGCTTGACGTGACTTGGGCTTTGGCGAGTGCCTCAGCCTTTTCGCGCAAGCGCGCCGCCGCCTCGCTCAGACCTTTCAGGTCGGCGAGGCTCGCTTTACGACTGCGCATTCTCCAGCCAGCGTTGTGCGTCAAGCGCGGCCATACACCCAGTACCTGCACTGGTGATGGCCTGACGGTAGACGTGATCCTGGACATCGCCAGCGGCAAAGACTCCGGGCACAGAGGTCATCGTTGCCAGACCAGATAAGCCACTTTTTGTGACGATGTAGCCGTTGGCCATGTCGAGCTTGTCTTTGAAAATGCCCGTATTGGGTTCGTGACCAATCGCAATAAAGACCCCCGTCACTGCGACATCTTCTTTTTGGTCGGAATCCGTCGCGCGCAAGCGCACGCCTGTCACGCCCGAGGCATCGCCTAAGACTTCATCGAGTTCGCGAAAGGCGGCGATCTTCATGTTGCCATTGGCGACTTTATCCATCATCTTATCGATCAGGATCGGTTCGGCCCTGAATTTGTTACGACGATGAACCACTGTGACCGTTCGGCAGATATTGGACAGATACAAAGCCTCTTCGACGGCAGTGTTGCCGCCGCCCACGACGACGACATCCTGGTTTTTGTAAAAGAAGCCGTCGCAGGTTGCGCAACCTGATACGCCACGTCCCATGTAGGCCTCTTCTGAGGGTAAACCTAGATATTTGGCCGAGGCGCCGGTTGCGATAATCAGTGCGTCGCAGGTGTATTGGGTGCCACCATCGCCAGTCAAACGAAAGGGACGGGAGGAAAAATCAACTTCTGAGATATGATCAAACACCATTTCAGTGTTAAATCGCTCTGCGTGTTCGGCGAAACGTTGCATCAGCTCGGGGCCCTGTACCCCTTGAGCGTCTGCGGGCCAGTTGTCGACATCGGTGGTGGTCATGAGTTGGCCGCCTTGGGCGTGACCGGTGATCATGACCGGACTAAGATTGGCCCGTGCGGCATAAACGGCTGCGGTGTAGCCGGCCGGACCCGATCCTAGGATTAGAACTTTTGCATGTTTTGACGTTGACATCAGGATTACCCTCAAGTTTAAGCAGCAAATTATAATGTTCTCTATGCCTAGACTCTCTCCTGCCTCGACCAGCGCTCCACGCGCCACCCGAAATACCCGAAATGGGCCCTCAGCCCTACAGACGAAATTGCTCTCGCTGCTTCGAGAAGCGCGCTGGATTCTCTTCGCGGTGCTAGCGGCTTGGCTCACTTTAGTGCTTTTGACCTGGAGTCTGACCGATCCAGCCTGGTCCCATTCGGTGGGCCACGATGCCGAGACGTTGCGTAACCGAGGCGGTTGGGTCGGTGCGTATACCGCTGACATTTTGCTGTATTTGTTTGGCTATTCAGCCTGGTGGTGGGTAGTTTTGTTGTTGCATCGCGTACATGCTGGGTATTTGCGCCTTGCGACGCAGATCCGCGCTAGAGGTGAGCCCGAGGCCTTAGCCCGTGTTCGCTGGGAGCAAGGTATCGGTTTTGTGATGGCGTTGTTGGGTTCGGTCGGGCTTGAGGCCTACCGCTTAAGTTCTTGGGGGATGCAGCTTCCGGGGCGCACCGATCTCACGAGCGGCGCGGGTGGTGTCATCGGTAGCACCTGGTCTGGTTTTCTGTCCCAGGCGTTTGGTTTCTCGGGTAGCACGGTTATTTTAATTTTCTTGATTGCTGCGGGCAGCAGCTTGTTCTTTGGTTTTTCATGGCTTGCGGTCGCCGAGAAAACCGGAGAGTGTTTTGAGTGGATCATTTTCAAAATAAAAAATGTACGAACCGCCAGACTCGATCGTCGTGCGGGCCAGGTGGCTCAGGCGGTGCGTCATGAGCAGGTTGAGGCTAAACAAGAAAAAACTGTACAAGAGCACCATCAGATTCGTATCGAACCTGCCATTGTCACCGTCGCAAAGTCAGAGCGTTTGCAAAAAGAAAAACAGCACACGCTGTTCGCAGAGCCTTCTGTTGCGGGTGATTTGCCCGCACTGAGTTTGCTCGATCCCGCCCCTGAAGCATTTGAAACGGTTTCTGATGAAACAATTGAATTCACTTCTCGTTTGATTGAAAAGAAACTGGCTGACTTCGGTGTAGAAGTGCATGTGGTTGCTGCGCAGGCGGGTCCCGTGATCACACGCTACGAGATAGAGCCTGCGACGGGTGTCAAAGGTAGCCAGATTGTGAACCTGGCTAAAGATTTAGCGCGCGCGCTTAGTTTGGTCAGTATTCGGGTCGTCGAAACCATTCCCGGAAAAAACCTGATGGGCTTCGAGTTGCCCAATCCACGCCGACAGATGGTCAAACTCTCAGAGATTTTAGGCTCGCAGACCTATCACGCAAGTCATTCTGTTGTCACGATGGCCTTGGGTAAAGACATTGCTGGCAATCCCGTGGTGGCTGACCTGGCTAAGATGCCGCATTTGTTGGTGGCGGGTACAACGGGTTCTGGTAAGTCGGTTGGTATTAATGCCATGATTTTGTCGCTACTGTATAAGGCGGATGCGACGCAGACACGGCTGATTCTCATTGACCCCAAGATGCTTGAAATGAGTGTCTACGAAGGGATCCCTCATTTGCTGGCGCCTGTCGTAACCGATATGCGCCAGGCCGCAAACGCGCTGAACTGGTGCGTGGGCGAAATGGAAAAGCGCTACCGCTTAATGAGTAAGCTTGGTGTGCGTAATCTGACTGGCTTTAATAACAAAGTGCGCGACGCGATTAAACGCGAAGAGCCGATCCCCAACCCTTTTTCGCTGACGCCGGATGCACCTGAGCCGCTCAAAGAATTGCCCACAATTGTGGTGGTCATTGACGAGCTCGCTGATTTGATGATGGTGGTTGGTAAAAAAATTGAAGAGTTGATCGCACGTCTGGCGCAAAAGGCGCGGGCTGCAGGCATTCATTTGATTTTGGCGACACAGCGTCCAAGCGTTGATGTGATTACCGGTTTGATCAAGGCCAATATTCCAACGCGAATCTCGTTTCAGGTTTCATCAAAGATTGATTCGCGAACGATTCTCGATCAAATGGGGGCTGAGGCTTTGCTTGGTCAGGGCGACATGCTTTACATGCCCTCTGGTACCGGCCTGCCGATTCGGGTGCACGGTGCCTTTGTGTCAGACGATGAGGTGCATCGTGTGGTTGAAGCCCTGAAGGCTCAGGGCGAACCCGATTACGTTGATGGCCTGCTTGAAGGTGGTGTTGAGGGCGAAACGGGCGATGGCGTCGGAAGCGTCACGGGCTTTGCCAACGCCGAAACCGATCCAATGTATGACCAAGCCGTAGAAATTGTCCTTAAAAACAAGCGCGCGTCGATTTCGTTAGTTCAGCGCCATTTGCGCATCGGCTATAACCGTGCTGCCCGCCTGCTTGAACAAATGGAAAATAGCGGGATTGTATCTACGATGCAATCGAATGGTAATCGCGAAATCTTAGTGCCAACAACGCAGCAAGAGGGGTAACGAAGATGCTTTGCACCGTGTGGCAACGAAGTTTGTTCAGTGCGGTGCTTTGCAGTTTATGCTTGGTGTTTAATCACGCCTTGGCAGCGTCGGCACAAGAACAATTGCAAAGTTTTGTGTCTCAGGTTCAATCGGCGAGCGGTCAGTTTTCTCAATATACGGTGGGTGCGCAAGGTCAGACCAAACCTGCACAAAGCGGGCAGTTTGCCTTTCAACGGCCGGGGCGATTCAAGTGGGATGTGCGCAAACCCTATGCGCAACAAATCATCTCTGACGGGGCTGAGTTATTTCAATTTGATCCTGATCTGAATCAAGTGACGGTGCGTCAAGTTGACCGAGCAATTGGTGCCTCACCTGCCGCCATCCTGTTTGGTTCTGAGTCACTCGAGCAATCTTTCACTGTCACCGCTTTGCCAGATGAAGGGGGTATGTCGTGGTTGCGGGCCAAACCTCGTAATGGTGAGGCGGGCTTTGTGCATGTAGACCTTGGCTTTGCCCAGGGGTTACCTGCGCGTATCGTTTTGCTCGATGCGTTTGGACAAAGTACGCACATCGAGCTGTCACGTCTCGAGCGTCATTCGGCCTTGGCTGCGGATACGTTTAAATTCGTGCCTCCACCAGGCGCAGATGTGGTCCGTATGAAATGAACCTGTTCAATGACTGATTTATTTAAGACCTCGCCAGTTCCACCGCTTGCCGAAGCTTTACGTCCAAGCACAATTGACGAGGTCGTTGGGCAGCGACACTTGCTGGGCCCGGGTAAGCCTTTGCGCGTTGCCTTTGAATCTGGGCGTCCGCATTCAATGATCTTGTGGGGTCCGCCGGGTGTTGGCAAGACCACGCTCGCTCGCCTGACGGCAAACGCTTTTGATTGCGCATTTATCGCGATCTCTGCCGTATTTGCGGGTGTAAAAGAGATTCGTGCAGCCATGGAAGCCGCCCAACACACCTTGGATCAACATCAACAGCGCACGCTTTTGTTTGTTGATGAAATCCATCGATTTAATAAAGCGCAGCAAGACGCGTTATTACCCTTCGTTGAGTCAGGCCTGGTGACCTTTATCGGTGCGACGACTGAAAACCCATCGTTTGAAGTGAACTCGGCACTACTCTCGCGCGCGCAGGTCTATGTGCTTGAGTCTCTCGACGAAACCGAACTTCGGGCCTTGCTGGCGCGCGCGCAGTTGACGGTATTAAACACCCTGAGCTTTGAAGACGCCGCGCTCGATACCTTGATCGGCTACGCCGACGGCGATGCAAGACGATTTTTAAATTTGCTCGAGCAAGCGAGCACCGCTGCACAAAACGCTGGGTCGGCGCATGTAGATACTGCGTTGGTTGAAAATGCACTCAGTATGAACGCGCGGCGCTTTGATAAAGGGGGCGATAATTTTTATGATCAGATTTCAGCGCTCCATAAATCGGTACGTGGCTCGAACCCCGATGCGGCGTTGTATTGGTTGACCCGGATGCTGGATGGGGGTGCCGATCCAAAGTATTTGGCACGCCGAATCGTGCGCATGGCCTGGGAAGATATCGGTTTGGCCGATCCGCGCGCCATGCAAATTGCGAATGATGCGGCACAAACGTACGAGCGCCTTGGGTCGCCAGAAGGTGAGTTAGCGTTAGCGCAAGCTACTATTTACTTAGCAGTAGCGGCAAAAAGTAATGCGGGTTATAACGCCTACAACCAAGCGATGGCGTTTGTGAAGCAAGGTCAATCGCGTCCGGTGCCGGTGCACTTGCGTAATGCCCCCACAAAACTCATGAAAGAACTGGGTTACGGCCATGCCTACCGCTACGCTCACGACGAACCTGAGGCCTATGCCGCCGGCGAAACCTATTTGCCTGATGATATGCAAGAGCCCGGTTGGTATCAGCCGGTTGGGCGTGGGCTCGAAACAAAGATTGCTGAAAAAATGGCGCACTTGCGCGAGCTTGATCAGCAAGCAAAAAAAAGTAAAGGATGAGTTTGATGGACTGGCTAGATGCACTCACACTGGCACGAATCCAATTCGCGTTTACCGTCAGTTTTCATATTATTTTTCCGGCCTTCTCCATTGGTTTGGCAAGTTACCTCGCGGTGCTCAACGGTTTGCACTTAGCAACAGGCCGTGCGGTTTATTTGGCTTTATTTAATTACTGGAAAAAAATCTTCGCATTGGCCTTGGGTATGGGGGTGGTGTCGGGCCTGGTGATGAGCTACGAGTTCGGGACCAACTGGAGTGTCTTCGCAGACAAAACCGGCCCGGTCCTTGGCCCGTTGATGGGTTACGAGGTGATGACGGCGTTTTTTCTGGAGGCAGGCTTCTTAGGTGTCATGTTGTTTGGGCGCGAGCGCGTTGGTCCACGTCTGCATTGTTTTGCCACAGCGATGGTGGCGCTTGGCACCTTTATGTCGGCGTTTTGGATTTTGTCGGTCAATAGTTGGATGCACACCCCTGCGGGCTTTAGTCAAAATGCAGACGGGCAGTTTGTAGTCGAGAGCTGGCTTGAGGTGATTTTTAATCCTTCTTTTCCTTATCGCTTAGTGCATACCGTCCTGGCGGCGTACTTGACGACCGCTTTTGTGGTCGGCGGGGTGGCAGCGTTTCACTTGTTGAAAATGCGCTTGCAAAAAGTCGCACTTGCCACGCCCGAGCGCCTAGCCTCACAGTTGGCCGTGCGTACGATGTTTTCGATGGCGATGTGGATGGCGGCTTGCGTCGCCCCGCTACAAATTTTGGCTGGCGATCAGCACGGGCTCAATACTGTCGAGCACCAACCGCGCAAGATCGCTGCTATCGAGGGGCACTACGAAACTCAGGCCCGTGCGCCGCTGATTTTGTTTGGCATCCCCAACAGCAAAGAAGAGCGCATGGATTATGTCGTTGAAATCCCCTACCTGGGTAGTTTGATTTTGACCCATACCTTAGACGGCGTGATACAGGGCATGAAAGAATGGCCACCCTCTGAGCGCCCCCCAATGGGCATCGTGTTTTATGCGTTTCGCGTGATGGTGGGGATCGGCATGTTGATGCTCGGTCTGGGGCTCTGGAGCCTGTGGCTAAGGCATCAGGGCAAGCTCTTTGACAATGTATGGATGCACCGGGCGGCGCTTTGGATGGGACCCTCTGGTTTCGTGGCAGTGTTGGCAGGTTGGGTAGTCACCGAGGTCGGGCGCCAACCGTATACGGTCTATAACCTGTTACGCACAGCTGACTCGGCTTCTCCGATCCATGCGGCAGCTGTGGCCAGTTCGCTGATCGCTTTTGTTGTCGTGTATTTCGCACTCTTCGGTGCGGGCGTGGTGTACATGTTGCGCTTGATGCGTCAGGCGCCCGACACCAGCCATAGCCTGTTGCCTTTGAACGAACCTGTGCGCGCAGGCGGAATTGTGTCTCCCGCGGCGCTGAAGGGTGCGCCGGTTGCCGAGACATTGGAGGGGCAGTCATGACCATCGACTATGCCTTGATTTGGGCCGGCCTGATTGCTTTCGCGGTCTTGGCTTACATCGTGCTTGATGGTTTTGATCTCGGCGTCGGAATCTTGTTTCCATGGGTGAAAGGCCAAGACCATCGTGATCAAATGATGAACTCTGTCGTCCCGGTATGGGATGGTAACGAGACTTGGCTAGTACTAGGCGGAGGTGGCTTATTCGCGGTATTTCCGCTCGCGTATTCAATCATTATGCCGGCCTTGTACGCCCCGTTTATTGCGATGCTGTTGGCCTTGGTGTTCAGGGGGGTGGCCTTCGAGTTTCGCTTTAAAAGTCGCAATCACCAATGGTTTTGGGATCTTGCTTTTGCAGGCGGTTCAATCGTTGCGGCGTTTGCGCAAGGGGTTGCGATGGGGGCGCTCGTTCAGGGCATATCGGTGGTCGGACGTGCCTACTCCGGTGGCTGGTGGGATTGGCTGTCGCCCTTTAGTTTGTTGACAGGTTTGGCCTTGGTCGTGGGCTACGCTCTGCTTGGGGCCACTTGGCTGATGCTAAAAACTGAAGGCCATGTCGCTCGGCAGGCATCGCGTGCTGCGCGTGTGTTGGGGATGGCGCTGTTTGTATTGATCGTGGTGGTGAGTATCTGGACGCCGTTTTTACACGAACACTTTATGCGTAAGTGGTTCGCCTGGCCTGAGATGGCACTTGTGGTGCCGGTGCCGATTTTGGTGTTGGTGTGCGCATTGCTCTTTTTCAAAGGTTTGTCTCAAGAAAAACCTTTAATGGCCTTTTTGTCTGTGCAAGGCTTATTTGTTTTGTCGTATGTGGGGCTGTTGATCAGTTTTTTTCCGTATATCGTGCCCTCAGCCGTCACACTTTGGCAGGCGGCGGCACCCGACAAGAGCCTGAGGTTTTTGTTGGTGGGGGCCGTCGTGCTGTTACCGATGATTCTGGCGTATACCGCCTATGCCTATTGGGTTTTTCGAGGCAAGGTGGGCCCTACGCATCACTATCACGCCTGAGGAGGGCCTGCATGCTGATGATTCTTACCCCCTCTTGCCTCTCAAACTGCTAGGTTTTATAAAGAAAGCGATGAAACGTTGGGGCTGGCTCGTGCTGATTTGGGTGCTAAGTGTCGGGGCGCTTGGCATCGTGGCGTGGTTGCTGCGGCGTTTACAATATCTACTTCACTAGTCCTTTGAAGCCTGAAGATTATGCTTGACCCAGCGTTGTTACGTAAAGATCTAGATGCGGTCGTCAGCCGCTTGGCCAGCCGTGGGTTCGCTTTTGCGCTCGAGTCGTTTAATGCGCTCGAATCGCGCCGCAAAGCATTACAAACTGAAACTGAAAATTTGCAGGCGCAGCGTAATGCGCTGGCTAAGCAAATTGGTGCGCTTAAGTCTAAAGGCGAAGACGCGTCGGCGGTGATGACGCAATCGCAGGCTATTCCAGTGCGACTTAAAGCGCTCGAGCAAGAGTTGGCAGAGCTTCAGTCGCAACTCAATGATCTGTTACTTAACATCCCAAATCTGCCACACGAATCTGTGCCGACAGGGGCTGATAGTGAAGGCAATGTCGAAGTGCGCCGTTGGGTACCCACGCCTGACCCGGTGTCTGGTGATCCAAAACACTTGGGATTTACACCGCGCGACCACGTGACAATCGGCGAGACGATTGGTCTTGATTTTGATGTGGCGAGCAAATTGTCGGGTGCGCGTTTTAGCTTTATGCGCGGCTCGGTTGCGCGACTGCATCGTGCCTTAGCTCAGTTCATGCTAGATCTGCAAACCGAGCAGCATGGCTACACTGAGTGCTACACGCCTTACATTGTGAATGCTTCGACGCTCGTGGGTACTGGGCAGTTACCAAAGTTTAAAAACGATATGTTCTGGGTGACACGTGGCGGCGACGAGCCCGTACTTGACGAACAAGGTAATGCCGTCGCGCGCGAAGAACAATATCTGATTTCAACGTCTGAAATCACGCTCACCAGTAGCGTGCGCGATACCATTGTCCCGGCACAAGAACTGCCCATTCGTTTAACGGCCCATACACCTTGTTTTCGCTCTGAGGCCGGCAGTGGTGGGCGCGATACGCGCGGTTTAATCCGTCAGCATCAGTTCGACAAAGTTGAAATGGTTCAAATTGTGTCGGCCGATACCTCATACCAAGCGCTCGAACAAATGGCGGGTCATGCCGAAAAGGTCTTGCAGCTATTGGGTCTTCCGTACCGCGTGATGTTGTTGTGCACCGGAGACATGGGCTTTGGCGCAACTAAAACCTACGATCTTGAGGTTTGGTTGCCTGCGCAAAATACTTGGCGCGAAATTTCTTCTGTTTCAAATTGTGAAGCTTTTCAGGCTCGCCGCATGCAGGCGCGTACGCGCAACGAAGCGGGTAAAACTGAGTTTGTACATACCTTAAATGGCTCTGGCTTGGCCGTTGGGCGAGCGCTCGTCGCTGTTCTTGAAAATTATCAACAAGAGGATGGTAGCGTACGAGTCCCCGAGGTGTTGCAGCCCTATATGGGTGGCGCGCTGGTTCTTAAGGCAAGTTGAAACTAGCGATTGACTTGATTGCTTTATTTTTTGCGTCGCGTGCGGTCGGGCGGCTTAACCCCTGAAAGTGATCGGTTTCAATGCGTCCCTTAACCCTGTTGTTTTTGGTGGTGCCGCCCTTAATGTGGGCCAGTAATGCGATTGTTGGCCGGATGGCTGCTGGCGCGATTCCGCCCATTACCTTAAATTTTTTGCGATGGGTGGTGGCTGTTTTGGTATTGTTGCCCTTTGTTTGGCAACGCCTCAGGCAAGATTGGCCCTTGGCCCGCAAAGCTTGGGTGGTATTGGCTGCGACCGGATTTTTAAGCACCACAACGTACAACGCCTTGCAGTACTTGGCGCTGACCACGTCTAGCCCGATCAATATTGCGCTGATTACTGCGGCTGGTCCAATCTTTACGCTCTTGGTCGGACGTTCATTTTTTCAGGCTTCGATTACCCGCGCAGCCTCTTTAGGTGCAGTAGTGTCGTTGGCAGGTGTGGCGTGGGTGCTGTTACGGGGCGACTTACTCAATGTCACGCGTATCGCGTTTGTGCCGGGCGATTTATTTATGCTGCTCGCGATCGCTCTTTGGAGTCTGTATACCTGGTTGTTGCGAGGGCGACCGCCTGAGATGTCGGGGTACAGCGTATTGGCAATGCAGATGCTCTGGGGGTTGTTATTTGCGGTGCCGATGGTGCTGGCAGAATTGTTATGGGGCGGTTATGCTGCGATCGAGTGGTCTCCCAAGAATTATGGCATGGTGTTGTACGTTGCACTCGGACCGGCCTTGCTAGCCTATTTATGCTATCAGCAGGCGGTGTTGCGAACGGGCTCACAGTTGCCAATGTTCTTTTTGAATCTCACGCCCATCTTTGCTGCCTTGATGGCCGTTATATTGCTTGGCGAGTTTCCTGAGCTTTATCATGTGGTCGGTTTGGTGTTGATTGTGCTGGGGATCGTCTTGGCCAATCTCTCTAAAAAATAGATTAAATATTTTCGATGATTATTTCGCTCTTGAGGGTTTTGATGAAGTCGTTTCCTTTTTTGTTATTTAAAAAAATCAGTGCAAGCGTTTTGTTGATGGGCCTATGCCTCTTGGCAGGTGGGACTGCCGCGGCAAACGAGGTGCACGGAAAATACATGCCCGGTGGTGCGCAGCCGACGTCGTCTTTTCCATTTTTACAAGGCGCAAATCTGATTCAAGCGGATGGGGCATGGCAGTTCTATCAGCAGAACATGGGTCAAGCGATGTCAGATTGGGCTAAAACAGAAATTAATCAGCCGCCTGGTGGTACCGTGTTTTATCCGTTCTCTGGCCCAGACTTCGTAACGGCCGCACATTTATTTCCTCAGGCAAATCGTTTTGTGCTGGTCGCAATGCAGGCCGCTGGTGAGCCGGCGCCCATCACCGATATGTCTAGCGTCCGTGCTCAAAGTTTTCAGTCCAAATTTTTACGCGAATGGATGAAGTTCAGCCGTTTAGCTTTTTTTCGGACGGACGATTTGAATGAAGATTTGCGTGATAAGTACGCACAGATTGGTGTGACCACGATTCTGATCACGTTTGCGCTTTATATGGGATATGACGTGACTGATGTTTATCCCATCACACTCGATCCAAAAAACGGTCAATTCATTCAAACCACTGAAGATTGGAGATCTGTACGGCTAATGTTGAGCAAAGCTGGCAAACCAGTCGTGCTGGACTACGTCAGTCTAGATTTATCTGATTCGCATCTAAGCCAAACCGAGGCGATGCGCGCCTGGCTTGAGCGCGAGTCCCGTAATCCCGTGCTGATTAAAGCCGCTTCGCACTTATTACAAGAGACGTACTTTTCAATCTTGCGTGATATGTTGGTCGCGAATGCAAAAATGGTGATCCAGGATGAAACAGGGCTGAATTACACCTATTTGTCGCAAATCGGACCCGTTGATTTATATGGTGGTTTTTTGTATCCGCACGAACTCTTTAACCGAAAAAAACAAGAGTCGTTGGCGCAGGCTTACAAAGATTCAAAAAATATCAGGCCCTTACCATTCGCTTTCAGTTATAACAAAACCACTGAACGTCGCAGCGTACAAATTGTGCGTCGGCCCGAGTAGGCACTGCCGCGAGTACGCACGCATGCACGTTTAGGGATTGAGCTTGCCTGCAAAGGCTGCTGTGCTAAAAGTGCGGGTAACGTCATTGAAGGTCGTGGGGTCATCCACGAACAACGCGTGACCAGGTTTCTCAAGAATCTTGACGGTAATCAGGTTTGCGGGCCGCTTTGAGAGCAAGGCCTCGCCCTGCTCTTTTAGCCATGGTCGAGCAATAAACAAAACCGGTACATTTTGCTTTTCAAGCGTTTCGCGCCAATACTCGCGCGGATAAGGTTGATTCATCAGTTGAATTGCAATCTTTGGTGGTACCCGCATGGCTGAGTCGAGTACGGCCTGAGCTAATAGCGGAGGTGGTGTTTCGCGATAAATATCTTTGCAAAAAGCACGCAGGTAGGCCTCTCGTTTTTTAGAGTCATTCATGGTTTGCTGAAAGGTTGACGCACCACCCTTTGGCGGGCGACCTTCGCCCACAGAGTTGTCGATGAGAATTAAGCCTCGAAGCCCTTTAGGCTGATAGTTTGCAAGATAATCGAGCGATTCAAGTACGCCCAGAGACCAACCCGCCAAGATAAAGTTTTTTACGTTCGCCGCCTTCAAAAATTCGTCCATATCCCGCATGCGTCTTTGAGGTGCATGGGATAAGGCCGTTAGTTCAGACAGGCCCTGCGATCGAGGGTCAAAAGCCAGTACTCTAAATTGAGTTGAAAGTAGCAGCAGTTGTTGTTCAAACACAGCGGCTGGCATCACCCAGCCGGGGATAAACACTAAGGTTTGCTCGCCTTTGCCTGCTTCGAGATAATGTAGGCGAACGCCATCTGAAGTTTTGAAGTAGTGATGGTGAACCGGCGTTGCTTGCGACAAACCCGTAGTGAGCAGGCTTAGCGTGCAGCAAAAAACGCGTAAAAGAGTTTGCAGGCGATTCATGGCGTCTCGATCAGGCACGGTCAGCGGATTGCAGACAACGGTAAACTGTATGATAGTGCAGAGGCCAAGACAGGGCGCGCAAGGTCGCAGTGCCCCGCCAAAAAAGATAAACGAGAAGCACATGATAACTGTTAGCGGTAAGACGAAACTCTACGGCATTGTGGCCGACCCAATTGGTCAGGTCAAAGCGCCCGAAATGATGCGTCAAGTGTTTGAGCAACGCGGTATCGATGGCGTACTAATGCCGATGCACGTGGCCCCTCAAGATTTGACTGCGTTTACCGTGGCACTACGAGGTATTCAGAATTTTGGCGGCATGGTGGTCACCGTGCCGCATAAAACAACGATCGGGGTTTTATGTGATGAGATTACTGAGGCGGCCCGCACGGTCGGCGCGGTCAATATCGTACGGCGTGAGCCCGATGGCCGTTTGTTTGGCGATATCCTTGATGGTCGGGGGTTTGTCGCGGGCTTGCGTTTGCATGGTATCGAGCCTAAAGGTAAAAAAATATTTTTAGCGGGGGCAGGCGGCGCAGCCAATGCAATCGCCTTTGCGCTCGCCGAGTCGGGGGCAGAGCAGTTAACGGTTTACAACCGTTCGGCCCCAAAAGTACAGGCCATGTTTGCAAGGCTAGCGCCGCTTTACCCGCAAATTAAGTTGACAGTGGGCACGCGTGACCCGCAGGCCTGTGAGCTGGTCATCAATGCAACTTCGCTTGGCATGGCCAGCACAGATCTCTTGCCGCTTGATGCAGATCGATTGACCTCAGCGCAAACGGTTGCTGAGATTATTATGGCGCCGGCCTTGACGCCGTTGCTGGCAGCGGCGCAGGGCAAAGGCTGCCGCATTCAATACGGAGCCCCGATGCTTGCATGTCAAATTGAATTGATGGCTGACTTCATGGGAGCGACGTGATGCAAACGTACGATTATGTGGTTGTAGGTGGCGGTACGGCAGCCTGTATTTTGGCAAATCGTCTGACCGCAGATGGTCGTCATACGGTCTTGATGCTCGAGGCGGGCGGCGAACCCACAAGTATGTGGATCAATATTCCGGCGGGTTTTACTAAGCTCTTGAATGATCCTGCTTATAACTGGCGCTTTGAGACCGAGCCAGAAGAGAATGTTCATGGTCGTACGATCGCGATTCCGCGCGGAAAAGGGCTGGGTGGCTCGAGCCTGATCAATGGAATGATCTATGTGCGGGGTCAGCCCCAAGACTATGATCGCTGGGCAGATCTTGGTGCGACGGGCTGGTCGGCCAAAGAGGTGGCGCCGTATTTTGTCAAACTTGAAACCTATCTAAAAGGTGATGAGCGGCGTGGCAAAAATGGCCCGATGCATATTCATCAAGTCTCTGAGCGCTATCCCTTAGTTGACGCTTTGTTTCAAGCGGCGGTTCAAGATGGTCAGCCCTTGAATGAAGATTACAACGGTACGTCTCAAGAGGGTTTTGGTTATTACCAAGTTGAGCAAAAAGAGGGGCGCCGTTGGAGTGCGTTTGATGGTTATTTAAAACCGATTCGGCATAGAAAAAATCTGACGATTGAAACCCGCGCACATGTGACGCGCGTGAATGTTCAGGCCGGTCTGTGCACGGGAGTGACCTATCAACAAAAGGGTGAAATACGTACCGTGCGCGCGGCGCGTGAAGTGATTATGTGTGCTGGTGCAGTGCAAACACCTCAAATTCTTGAGTTATCTGGCATTGGCGATCCGGCGATTTTGCAGCAATATGCAATACCTGTGGTCCATGCGGCCAAGCGCGTTGGTGAAAATTATATTGATCACTTCGCGACGCGCTTGAATTGGCGAGTCAAAAATAGTCAAACCCTGAATGAACTGGCACAAGGGTGGCGTGTCGGCTTGGCGGCGTTGAAATACTTTGCTACCCGTAAAGGAATTCTATCGCTCGGTACGGGCTTGGCACACGGTTTTGTTAAAGCGCGCCCTGAGGCGATGACGCCTGATGTGCAATATTTTTTCATGCATGCTACCTATGCCAATGCGGCAATTCGTAAGCTTGATCAATTTCCGGGGATGACACTGGGTGTATCAGGATTGCGTCCAACTTCGCAGGGCAGTATTCATATCAAATCTAAAGATCCGCTGGTTGGCCCTGCAATCCGCCCAAATTTTTTATCCAATGCTGAAGATCAGCAGACGCTCATCGAAGGCATGAAGATTGCGCGGCGCATCATCGAGCGTCCTGCGTTGTCGAATTACATCGAGTCTGAAATGAGCCCGGGTGCTGGCGTGCTAAGCGACGAACAGTGGTTGCACTTCGCGCGCGAAAATGGGCAAACCACTTATCATCCGATCGGAACCTGTCGAATGGGTTCTGATGCAGAGGCCGTGGTTGATACGCGTCTTCGCTTCAATGGTTTGCGTGGCTTGCGCGTAGTCGATGCCTCGGTTTTTCGCACGATGGTATCTGGTAATACGCAAGCAGCCGTGATGATGGTCGCAGAGCGTGGCGCTGATTTTATTCTTGCAGATGCAGCGAAGGGCTGACGCCTAAGGGGCTAAGCAGGCAAAGTCAGATAATGCAGAGCCAGTGTTTTAAAGGCCTCGGTGCCGGGGTCTTGTCCCGTCAATTCTTGCGCCACAATTTCTCCGACTGCATCGGCCATCGAGTACGCGAGTTTTGCATCCAAAAATAACAGGCGCGCACGACGTGCCAACACATCCTCAACAGTGCGCGCATATTCATAGCGCACGGCAAACCGAACCATTGCTTCGGTCAATCCACCACCGAGTACTCGATCAGCGCCCGGCAGCGCTTGAATATGGGGTCCTTCATCCCCATACGCCAAGAGACTTGGCGCCTCGTACATAGCGTGTGCAACGCCTTGGCCAGACTGCGCACCCACCAAGGCAAGATCTTCGGTAACGCAGGGCTTAAGCGCTGGCAATAGCTTGGCCTGGATGCAGTGTTTCAAGACATCTTGTGCCATTGCGCGGTAGGTTGTCCATTTGCCGCCTGTGACCGTCACCATGTTGCTTTGACTGATCAAGACAGTATGTTCACGGCTGATTTTTTTTGTACTGCCACTTTCATCTTTAGGAGGTTTGACTAAAGGCCGCAAGCCTACCCAGATACTTTTAATGTCCGCGCGCGTGGGCGCGCGCGTGAGATAGCGTGCGGATTCACGCAAGATAAATTCGAGCTCTTCGCTAAAAGGATCGGGCTCGCGACTCAGGTCGTGGCGGGGGGTGTCGGTCGTCCCAATAATGACCTTGCCTAGCCAGGGTACTGCGAAGAGAACGCGTCCATCAGAAGTGTGCGGCACAATAATCGCATGATCGCTAGCTAGAAAATCACGATCAACAACAATGTGTACACCCTGACTTGGCGCGACCATGTCTGTGCTGCGTGACCCTACAGCAGCTTGATCTTTTTCTCTAAGTGCGTCCACCCAAACACCCGTCGCATTAACCACGCACTTGGCATTAATTTGATAGGTTTGTTGCGTCTCGTTGTCTTGCGCAAGCAAGCCAGTGATCTTGCCGTTTGTGTGCGTCAGTTCAAGCGCGGTGCAATAGTTCAGCAACAATGCGCCTCGCTGTGCTGCAGTGCGTGCCAAGGCAAGCGCGAGGCGTGCGTCATCAAACTGGCCATCCCAGTATTTGATTGCACCTTTTAAGTCTTTAGTGTGTAAGTTAGGTAAATGCTCAAGCGTTTGTTTGGCACTCCAAAAACGTGTGCGCCCTAAACTGCGGTTGCCCGAAAGTGCGTCATACAAAATTAGTCCGGCACCGTAAAACGGAAGCTCCCAGTAGCGATAGCAGGGCAGTACAAAGGCAAGTGGTTGCGCTAAATGCGGCGCATTATGCAATAAGGTTGTGCGTTCGTGCAGTGCTTCGTATACCAAAGAGATGTTGCCTTGGGCCAGGTAGCGCACCCCGCCATGCACTAATTTCGTCGAGCGCGATGAGGTTCCTTTGGCAAAGTCGGTTGCGTCGATGAGGACCACTGAAAAGCCCCGCGCTGTGGCATCCAGCGCGAGTCCTAAGCCGGTAGCACCACCGCCTATGATGGCAAGATCATAGGTCTTTGGTTCAGCCAGCCTGGCAAGAAGTTCTCCTCTGGTGGTGTTGAGTGGCGTCGTAGATGTCATTGTGCCCAGCCCTTTGACCGTTCAACCGCTTGATGCCACCTGGCAAGTTTAGAATGACGATCTTGTGCGGACATGGCGGGTGTAAAACGACGATCAACTGACCATTGCTCAGCGATCTGGTTTGTGTTTTTCCAAAGTCCTGTGGCCAGTCCGGCTAAATAAGCAGCACCCAGAGCCGTGGTTTCAGTGATCCGTGGCCGTACGACCGTCACGCCTAAAAGGTCTGCTTGAATTTGCATCAGCAAATCATTTTTTGAGGCACCACCGTCCACCCGTAGTTCGGCGAGTTCAATTCCTGAGTCTTTTGCCATGGCGGCAAACACATCAGCGACCTGTAGTGCGATGGCTTCAAGCGCCGCACGAGCGATGTGAGCCTTGGTGGTGCCGCGCGTCATGCCGATCAACGTACCGCGCGCGTGACCATCCCAGGTCGGTGCGCCAAGTCCTGTAAAGGCGGGCACCAGGTAGGTGTCGGCGACGTCGGGCACGCTCGCTGCCAACGCCTCAACCTCGGAAGCCGTTGCGATGATGTTCAGACCGTCACGCAGCCATTGGATCGTGGCGCCACCCATAAAAACAGAGGCTTCAAGGCAGTAGGTTGTTGCAGGTGTTTGTGTTGCCATTTCGGTGCGTTGCCAGCCCACTGTGGTGAGCAAGCGGTTTTGGCTCGCCACAGGTTGATGACCGGTGTTGAGCAGCATAAAACAGCCGGTGCCGTAGGTATTTTTGGCCATGCCGGGTTCAAAGCAGGCCTGACCAAAGGTGGCGGCTTGTTGGTCGCCAATCATTGAGGCGATTGGTAGGGCGCGTCCAAAGAGGGTGGGATCGGTGTGTGCGACAACGCCTGAGCTAGGCACCACGTGAGGTAAAACTGCACGTGGGATCCGGAGCAACGCAAGTAGCTCATCATCCCAAGCGAGGGTATGTATATTGAACAGCAGAGTGCGCGAGGCGTTGCTTGGGTCGGTGACATGGGTTTTGCCACCGGTCAGGTTCCAGACCAACCAACTGTCGATCGTGCCAAAGGCCAGTTCGCCCCGCTCGGCGCGTCCGCGCGCGTTGGGTACATTGTCTAAAAGCCACGCGAGTTTGGTGCCCGAAAAATAGGCATCCAGGATCAAACCAGTTTTGCTTTGAATGAGCGCTTCGTGACCTTGTTGTCGCAAGGACTCGCACTGCTCTACGGTGCGTCGGTCTTGCCAAACAATGGCGTGCGCCAAAGGCTGACCAGTACTGCGGTCCCAAAGCACGGTGGTTTCGCGTTGATTGGTAATCGCGATCGCACTGACTTCATCTGGAGACGTTGCGGTGGCCAAAACCTCTTTGACGACCTTGAGTTGCGTTTGCCAAATTTCGAGGGCGTCGTGCTCAACCCAGCCAGGCTGTGGAAAGTGCTGTTGAAACTCGCACTGAGCCGTACGAACACTTTGGCCATGCGCATCGAACAAAATTGCGCGCGAGCTAGTAGTGCCTTGATCGAGTGCGAGGATGTGTGTCATCGAAGTTTTGGTGTAAGCTAAGTATTATTTAAATTTACGATCAGCGGCTTTAGTTGCACCCCATCATAAACGCATCGCATGCGGTTAACATGAATTGTCATAATTCAACGCTAAGCTAAAAATCCGACAATCTATCCATGAGGGATGTCATGAACTTTAAATTTTCAATTGCTGCCGTGGCGTCAGCACTGGCGCTAGGCGCCTCGGTTTCTACTCCGGCGCAGGCTCAAACTGAGATTCAATGGTGGCACGCGATGAGTGGCGCTTTGGGTGAATGGGTCAACGATCTTGCCAAAGACTTTAACGATAGTCAAAAAAATTACAAAGTGGTGCCTGTGTTTAAAGGTACCTATGATGAAGCAATGACTGCGGCGGTGGCCGCGTTTCGTGCCGGCAATGCCCCGCACATTCTGCAAGTGTTTGAAGTGGGTACGGCGACGATGATGGCCAGCAAAGGTGCGATCGTGCCTGTGACCGAGGTCATGAGCAAAGCTGGTATCAAATTTGACCCAGCGGCTTATGTGCCCGCGGTGGCTGGCTATTACACGGCGCCTAACGGCCAGATGCTGAGCTTTCCGTTCAATAGTTCAACGACAGTGTTCTGGTATAACAAAGATGCGTTTAAAGCGGCCGGTCTTGATCCAGAAAAACCACCGCTGACCTGGCCCGAGGTGATTGCCGCGGCTAAAAAGCTCAAAGATTCGGGCCATAAGTGTCCCTTCACAACCAGCTGGATTAGCTGGACTCAACTGGAAAGCTTTAGCGCCTGGCACAACACAGAGTTTGCGACCCAGGGCAATGGCATGAAAGGTAATGATGCTCGCCTGGCCGTCAATGGCCCGCTCCAGACACGACATATCCAGAATTTGGCTGATATGGCAAAAGACGGATTGTTTGTTTACAAAGGCCGCGCCAATGCGGCAGATCCTGTATTCGTCGCAGGTGAATGCGCCATGACGACGGGATCCTCTGCGCTGTATGGCAACGTTAAGCGCAACGCTAAATTTGCGTTTGGAACCTCAACCTTGCCGTATTACGCTGATGTGAGCGGTGCGCCCCAAAACACCGTGATCGGTGGCGCAAGTTTGTGGGTGATGGCGGGCCGTAAAGCCGACGAGTACAAAGGAGTCGCGCAGTTTTTTGATTTCTTGTCACGTCCAGAAGAGGCAGCTAAAAGTCATCAACGCACAGGCTATCTGCCGCTAACAATCGCCTCGTTCGAGCTTACCGAAAAATCTGGTTTCTATAAAGCGAACCCAGGTACCGATATTTCGGTTACGCAAATGATTCGTAAGACCACAGATAATTCACGTGGAATCCGTTTGGGTAATTTCGTGCAGATTAGAACTGTGATTGATGAAGAGCTCGAACAAGTGTGGGCGGGTAAAAAAACTACCAAAGACGCGCTTGATACGATCGTCAAGCGTGGCAACGAGTTGCTTGAGCGTTTTGAG
>CALQNE010000009.1 GCA_943331855.1 Bordetella parapertussis | reverse complement strand
CATTAGTTTCTCTGCAAAATGACTTCTACGACAAATCGACTGCCGGTGTAAGACAAGACAATCAAGGCGAACCCAACTAGGGTATAACGCAAGGCGATACGACCACGCCAGCCTCGTGTGTAGCGACCGGCCAACAGGATCCCAAAGGTGACCCAAGACAGTAGTGTAAAGATGGTTTTATGGTCAAAGGGTAGCCATTTGCCATTGGTGGCGATCGAGATCATCGATCCAGAAATCACCGCAAAGGTCAGTAAAGCAAACGCCACCCAAATGACTCTAAAAAGAACCTGTTCTTGTGCAAGCAGCGGTGGTTGTGCGTCAAGAATGCGTCCGACTACAAGCCTGATCCCTTTGGCGTCGTGCACGGCAGCCATTGGGAAGTGGAGCCGCCGATCGATGGCTGACATGAGCATGGCCTGAAGGGCCGCGATAGTCACTAAGCCATATGCCGACAAGGCGATCAATAGGTGTATACGTAAGGCCAGATCGGTCGCGTGGGCGACGAGTTGTTCTTTGGGAAACAGAGCGACCAGAAGGCAGGCGCCTGCCCCGGCAGGCAAGAGCAACAATTGCAAGCCATCGATTTTGATGATGAGGCTTTCAAGCCAAAAAACGATCATGCCGAGCCAGACGGCCGTCGATAAGGCCAGAGCCCAGCTCAGTTGCAGGCGTTGATCAAACAAAATCGACTGGTGTAAAGCGTACCCGTGCAGCGCAATGGCTGCCAGCAGGCTTGTACGTGCGATATGCCCCACCTGAAGTGTGGGCTGATTTGAAGAGAATCCACGCCAAAGCACAATGGCCAGTAACGAATAGGCGCAAGCGGCGAGCGAGTGAAATACAATGGGCGTAGACATGTGTCTAGTGTAAATCGAAACGGTTGCCATGCTTGAAAATCTAACCCAACGACTTTCTCGAGTCGTTAAGACCATACGCGGCGAAGCCCGCCTGACTGAAGCGAATACGCAAGAGATGTTGCGTGAGGTGCGCCTCGCCCTGCTCGAGGCCGACGTTTCTCTGCCCGTTGTGCGTGAGTTTGTAGCCAAAGTTAAAGAAAAGGCCTTGGGCGAAGAGGTTGTAGGCAGTTTGTCGCCCGGCCAGGCGTTGGTCGGCGTGGTGCATCGCGAGTTGACCGCACTGATGGGGGGCGATCTGGGCCCAGACTCCAGTGAGTTGTCCTTGGCCATGCAGCCCCCGGCGATCATTTTGATGGCTGGTCTGCAAGGTGCCGGCAAAACGACCACGACCGGCAAGTTGGCACGTTGGCTCTCAGAGGGCGGGCACGTCGCCCATGGTCGTAAAACCGGCAAGAAGAAGGTAGCAGTGGTCAGTGCTGACGTGTATCGTCCTGCTGCGATTGAGCAGTTAAAAACGGTGGCCGCGCAAGTAGGTGTCGAATGGATTGCCTCTGATCTGACGCAAAAACCCGTAGATATCGCACGCGCTGCGCTTGACTATGCCAAGCGCCATCACTTTGATGTGCTCATTGTTGATACGGCGGGTCGTTTAGGGATTGATGAAGAAATGATGCGCGAGATTCGCGCGTTGCACGACATCTTGAATCCGATTGAAACGCTGTTTGTCGTTGACGCCATGCAGGGTCAAGACGCCGTGAATACTGCGCGCGCGTTTGCCGATGCCTTGCCGCTAACGGGCGTGGTGCTGACCAAGCTCGACGGCGATGCGCGCGGCGGTGCGGCCTTGTCGGTGCGTCACGTCACGGGTAAGCCCTTAAAGTTTGTGGGCGTCTCAGAAAAGCTAGACGGTCTTGAACCGTTTCACCCCGAGCGCATGGCGCAGCGGGTGTTGGGTATGGGCGATATCCTGTCGCTTGTCGAACAAGCGCATCAAAATATTGATGTCGCCGAGGCCAATAAGCTCGCAGCAAAAATTAAATCTGGCGACAAGTTTGATTTAAATGATTTTAAAGAGCAGCTGGCCCAAGTAAAGAAGATGGGCGATATGGGCTCGTTGCTTGAAAAATTACCTTCGCAGTTTGCGCAAGCCGCTGGTCAGTTGCAAAGCGGGCAAGCTGAGAAGCAAATGCGTCGTACCGAGGGGATTATTAATTCGATGACGCCGCTCGAGCGCAGTAAGCCTGAGTTACTCAAGGCCTCGCGCAAGCGTCGCATCGCGGCTGGCGCCGGCGTACCCGTGCAAGAGGTCAACCGCATGCTCAATCAGTTTGAGCAAATGCAAGGCATGATGAAGCAAATGAAAAAAGGTGGCATGGCCAAGATGATGCGCGCGATGGGCGGCATGAAAAATCTAGGCAAGCTCGGCGGTTTTGGCCGCTAAAGATGCTATCCGATCTTTTTAAAAATCACATCCCAAACGCCGTGACCCAAGCGTAAGCCGCGGTTCTCAAATTTAGTGAGCGGTCTGAATTCGGGGCGAGGCGCAAAGCCCTCGCAGGTGTTTTGCAGACTGGTCTCGCCAGACAACACGGTCAACATTTGTTCTGCGTAGTGTTGCCAATCGGTCGCGCAATGAATATATGCGCCGGACTGCATGCGACTGGCCAACAACTCAATCAGAGGCGGTTGAATTAAGCGTCGCTTATGGTGACGCGTTTTGGGCCAGGGATCTGGAAAATAAATGTGTACGCCAGCCAGGCTTTCGGGGGCCAGCATATCGCGCAATACTTCGACTGCGTCGTGCTGAATAATGCGTATATTTTGTAGGCTTGAGGCTTCGATGCGTTTAAGTAGGGCGCCAACCCCTGCATTAAAAACCTCGACACCTAAAAAATTATCATCGGGGCGCGCCAGAGCGATTTTTTCAGTGGTCTCGCCCATGCCAAAGCCGATTTCAAGAATGGTTGGGGCTTCGCGCTCAAAGGTCTCAGTTAAATTAAGTAGACTAGGACGATAGGCCAATGACCACTTGGTTAAAAAGGAATCAAGCGCCTCTTGTTGACCCTGCGTAATGTGACTGCGGCGGTTCACAAAACTACGGATATGCGTTGGGTGCACGGCTAGCCCCCGCCCACGGCGACTACGATTTCGAGGCGATCTCCGGCCGCGATCATCACCTGAGCATGTGTGCTTTTGGGTACGATTTCGCCATTGCGTTCAACGGCGATACGTTTGCCGGTAAAACCAAGCTCGGCAACAAGTGCAGCAACAGAGAGGGGGCCGGCTAAAGTTTTGGCCTGACCATTGAGTACGATTTCCATGCCGAGCATTGTAGTGGCTGCCGGCCCAGTCTGTCAGACTGTTTGGTAATGATCTCGTATAATTCGTTTCGACTGAGCGCCAGAGCGGGTGTAGTTCAATGGCAGAACGGCGGCTTCCCAAGCCTCAGGCGTGGGTTCGATTCCCATCACCCGCTCCAGTCCTAATCTTAATGAATCCGCATCCCCGGCTTCGCCCCTGAAGCAGGGTCAAGTACATAGATGCCAGTATCGACTTTCTCATCAAAATGGCTCGCCGCCAGTACCATGCCTTCAGAGACGCCAAATTTCATTTTGCGCGGCGCCAGGTTGGCCACCACGACCGTCAGACGACCAATTAATTGCTCTGGAGTATAGGCAGACTTGATGCCAGAAAATACATTACGCAAACGGCCTTCACCGACATCAAGCGTCAGCCTTAATAATTTTGTCGAACCTTCTACTTGCTCGCAATTGACGATTAGCGCAACACGTAGATCGATTTTTACAAAATCATCAATACTGATGGTCGGGGCAAGGGGTTCACCGCCGGGTACCAGTGCGGCAGGCGCGGCTGCTTCGGCCGCTTCAGTACTGGGCTCAAAGAGGTTGTCTAACATGCTGGGCTCAACGCGTTGCATCAAATGTTTAAATGGATTGATTTGTTGAGGAAGCACGCCGGCGTCGGTCCACACGAAGCTTTTGGTTTGTCCAAAAAGTTCAAGGGCCACACGCTGAGCCAGAGTGGGCAAGATCGGGGCTAGCATGACCGACAAGGCCTTAAAGCCGGCGAGTGCAGCCGAGCAGATGTGCTGCAGAGCAAGCCGTTGAGAGGCGTCGGCATCGGCCAGCGTTTTTGCGATTAGCCAAGGCTGTGCTGCATCAAAAGCCTGATTAATTTGATCGGCGTGGGCCATGATCTCGCGAATCGCTCGACCAAACTCGCGTGCTTCAAGGTCAATGCGAATACGGTCTGCAGCCTGAGCCCAGTGCTGACTTAAGCTTGCGTCATCATGAGGGTAAGCGAGCTGCCCCTCAAAATATTTGCTGATGAAGTTCGCGGCGCGACTGGCGATGTTGACGTATTTTCCTACCAAATCGCTGTTTACTCTGGCGATGAAATCGTCCGGATTAAAATCAATATCTTCAACGCGAGCGTTAAGTTTGGCGGCAATGTAATAGCGCAGCCATTCGGCGTTCATGCCAATTTCAAGGTAGCGCAAGGGCGAGATGCCTGTGCCGCGACTTTTCGACATTTTTTCGCCGCTGACGGTAATAAATCCGTGCACATTGAGCTGATCAGGGGTTTTGCGACCCGAAAACTTCAAGGTAGCTGGCCAAAATAACGCGTGAAAGTACACGATATCTTTACCGATAAAGTGCACCTGTTCGGTGGCACTGTTGGGGTCGATTAAAGCATCGTAATCAAGGCCTGCTTTATGACAGTAAGACTTCAGTGAGGCAAGATAGCCGACAGGGGCGTCAAGCCAAACATAAAAATATTTGCCAGGGGCGTCGGGGATTTCGATTCCAAAATAAGGGGCGTCTCGCGAGATGTCCCAATCACCGAGGTTGGCTTTCTCATCACCGCTGCCCAGCCACTCACGCGTTTTTGCTAAGACCTCAGCCTGCAGATGTTTGTTGCCCTGCGCATTGCTTCCCGTTGTCCACTCTTGCAGAAACTGTACGCAGCGTGGGTCAGACAGCTTAAAAAAGTAGTGCTCAGAGGTTTTGAGTATGGGCCGCGCATTGGTGAGGGTTGAGTAGGGCTCGATTAAATCCGTGGGGGCATAGACAGCCCCGCACACCTCACAGGAGTCACCATATTGATCTTTAGCGTGACACTTGGGGCATTCGCCCTTGATGTAGCGATCGGCTAAGAACATGCCTTTGACCGGATCATAAAACTGCTCAATTTCGCGGGTATTAATCAGACCCTCGGCGCGCAGCTTGCGGTAGATATCCTGCGATAACTCGACGTTTTCAGCCGAGTCGGTTGAGTGCCAGTGATCGAACTCAATGTGAAAGCCGTTTAAATATTGCGGACGTTCGGCCGCGATCCGGGCGACGAGTTGTTTTGGGGTGATGCCTTCGGCCTCGGCCTTGAGCATGATGGGGGCACCATGCGTGTCATCGGCGCCAACAAAATGTACTGTGTGGCCGGCCATACGCATCGCGCGCACCCAGATATCAGCCTGGATGTATTCCATGATGTGGCCAATATGAAACGAACCATTGGCGTAGGGTAGGGCTGTCGTGACGAACAGGGTGCGGGACATGGCGGGTGCTAACAAAAGAGTCAAGCTTCCGAGTTTAACAAGGAGTACGCAATCTGGCCGAGTCAAACACTCACGGGCTTAGGCCAGTACAAATAGGCCTGAATAATGTGCCGCTAAGGCGACCAAGGCGCTAGCAAGCAATCCCCAAACGGGATTGAGCTTTGTAAAAAGAATGCCGGCCACATTGGCCGCTATGATCAGGGGCGTGAGCCAGCCACGATAGGCGGCCTGGCTTAAGTCGAGACCCCCGGCCAGGATCAGGCCGATCGCCACGGGGACCAGCGCCGTTTGTGCCAGGCGCAAGCCTTTCGAGCCTTCTAGCCGGTTGGCAATGCGTCCGATCAAAAAAGCCAGTAAACAGGCCGGTAGCAGCATCGCAAGTGTGGCGACCAAGAGCCCGCTAAACCCAGCGACCTGCCAGCCCACCAGGCTGACGATCACGACATTGGGACCGGGCGTGATCTGTGTGACCGCAAACAACTGCATAAAGGTCGCATCATCCATCCAGTGCATCGAATCAACGACCACATCACGCAGTGCGGGCAGTACTGCATTGATACCGCCGATGGCAATCAGCGAAATCATTGCAAAGCTGCGGGCCAATTGACCCAAAACACTGGGTTCGTTCATTTTTTACCTAACCATGCTGTGATCACAAGGGCGGTGGGGATGAGTGCCAGCACCACATAGACCAAGGGCAGACGCAAGATCAAAATCCCCAAAACTGCGAGCCCAATGACGAGCCATCCCGCGACCCCCAGTTTGACTTTGATTGCCATTTTGAGGCCGGTAGCAAGCACCATCCCTGCGGCTGCGGCGCCAGCACCCGTCAGCGCGACGCTAACCGCAGGCAGCTGACCGAACTTGTCGTACAGCAGGGCGAACATCAGCAGAATCAGAATCGGTAGCACCATAATGCCAAGTACACAGACGATTGAGCCTTTGGGCCCCTGAAAGCGGTCGCCGATGATGACCGAGGCATTGACAACATTCGCGCCGGGTAAGACTTGTCCCATGCCCAGGATCGTTGCGTACTCTTTGTCGGTGAGCCACTGATATTTTTCGACGATCACATGTCGCGCCATGACGGCGACCCCACCAAAGCCTAATAGGCCGATCGTTGCGAAGCCTTTAAACAGTTCAAATAAACCGATCGAGCGCATGGGTGTACTCATCACGACTGAGCGCGCTTAAGAAACGTCGCGGGCTTTGACGTCGGTGACGTCAGCAGGCTTTGTTGTTGAAAAACCGCCTTTTTTGAGAATCGGCCGGCGTCTTGCGCTGCGCGCCATCCAATACTCTTTGACAGAGAACGAGCGACCGCGCAAACGCGCTACCACGACTAGAATCGAAACGGCAACGATCGTCGAGGCGACAAAAACGATCGCCATACCCACCCCGAGGATCGCGACGAACACGAACACGATAAGTCGAATGAGTCGTTCAATGAGAAATCGCATGTTGCAAGCCTAAAATGAGTAACAAATTGCAGAGGAATACCCATGAGTGTAACGCTGGCTGACGTGCGTGCGGTGCTTGAGAACATCCCGGATCCCAACACGGGGCGTTCGATCGGTGCCGTGGTGAAAGATAGTCAAATTCAGTTGGTTGGCGAGTACGTGAGTGTGCAGGTGGTTCTCGGTTATCCAGCGGCCAGCCGGTTGGATGGGATACGCGCTCAGATCTATGCGGCGCTCAAGGCGCGCGGAGCCGCGAACCCCGATGTGCATGTCAGCGTCAAGATTGTGGCGCATGCTGTGCAGCCTGGGGTCACCCGCGTCGAGGGGGTGCGTAATATCATTGCGGTCGCCTCTGGCAAGGGTGGTGTTGGCAAAAGCACCACGGCAGTGAACTTGGCCGTTGCGTTGCACGCCGAAGGCGCGCGCGTTGGCCTGTTGGACGCGGATATTTATGGGCCGAGCGTGCCGCTGATGCTGGGTGTGTCAGTCAAACCAGCGAGTATCGATGGTAAAAAAATGACGCCTGTCATGGGCCATGGGTTGCAGGCAAACTCGATCGGATTTCTGATGAACGACGACACGCCGGCCATTTGGCGCGGTCCGATGGTAACCCAGGCGCTAGAGCAGTTATTGCGCCAAACCCGTTGGGATGATCTCGATTACTTAATCATTGATATGCCGCCAGGTACTGGGGATATTGCGCTGACGCTGGCGCAGAGTGTTCCGGTTGCGGGCGCTGTGATTGTGACGACCCCTCAAGACATTGCGTTGATCGACGCCCGCAAGGGCTTAAAGATGTTCGAAAAGGTCAACGTACCCATCTTGGGCATCATTGAAAATATGGCAATCCACATTTGTAGCCAATGTGGGCACGCCGAGCCGATATTTGGGCAGGGTGGTGGCGAGCGCATGGCTGCAGAGTACAAGGCACCCTGGCTAGGCAGTTTGCCGCTGACGCTGACGATTCGTGAGCAGGCTGATGCCGGTCAACCCGTTGTGGTGTCTCACCCTGATGGCGAAGCGGCTCGGCTCTATCGCGAAATCGCGGCGCGCTTGGCCGGTCGCGTGGCGATATTGCCCAAGGATTTAAGCGATAAATTTGGGGCGATTGCTGTAAAGAGAACGTAATAATCGGGCACGTGCGGCGCAAGCCGTCAGACTGGGGGTAAAATCCGCCCTCTTAGACATACTTACGATTGGGGCGCTTGGTCATGAGCATTAAAAGTGACAACTGGATTCGCCGTGTGGCGCAGTCAGAGGGCATGATCGAGCCCTTCGAGCCGGGCCAGGTACGATCTAACGAATCCGGCCGCATCGTCAGTTACGGCACCAGCAGCTATGGCTACGATGTGCGCTGTGCCAACGAATTCAAAATTTTCACCAAGATTAATTCGACAATTGTCGATCCTAAAAATTTCGACGAAAAATCCTTCGTCGATTTCAAAGGCGACATTTGCATCATTCCGCCAAACTCGTTTGCGTTGGCACGTACGGTCGAATATTTTCGGATTCCGCGCAGTGTCTTAACGATTTGTTTAGGCAAGAGCACCTATGCGCGTTGCGGCATCATCGTGAATGTGACGCCACTCGAACCCGAATGGGAAGGTCATGTGACCCTCGAGTTTTCGAACACCACACCGCTGCCGGCCAAGATTTATGCAGGCGAAGGCTGCGCGCAGATGTTGTTTTTTGAAAGTGATGAAGTATGTTCAACGTCATATAAAGATCGTGGCGGAAAATATCAAGGCCAGCGCGGCGTAACTCTGCCGCGGACTTAATTTCGATCCCTCATACGTTTGCGAGGCTTGTTGCATGAAATTTCGCTTCCCGATTTTTATTATTGATGAAGACTATCGCTCTGAAAATGCTTCAGGCTTAGGCGTGCGGGCGTTGGCTTCTGCGATCGAAGCCGAAGGCATGGAAGTTATCGGCGTGACGAGCTACGGCGACTTGAGCTCATTTGCACAACAGCAAAGTCGGGCAAGTGCTTTTATCTTGTCGATTGACGATGAAGAATTTGATATCGATTCGCCTGAGGATGTTGCGGGGGCCATTAAAAACTTGCGCACCTTTATTGGCGAGTTGCGCTTTCGCAATGCAGATATTCCGATTTATCTTTATGGTGAAACGCGTACGTCTGAGCATATCCCCAACGATATCTTGCGCGAACTGCATGGCTTTATTCACATGTTTGAAGACACGCCTGAATTTGTGGCGCGCCACATTATTCGCGAAGCCCGCAGCTATGTAGATAGCTTGCCACCACCGTTTTTTCGCGAACTGGTGAAATATGCTCAAGATGGTTCGTATTCGTGGCATTGCCCCGGACACTCTGGGGGGGTCGCCTTTTTGAAAAGCCCGGTCGGTCAGATGTTTCACCAGTTTTTTGGTGAAAACATGTTGCGTGCCGATGTGTGTAATGCGGTCGATGAGCTTGGTCAATTGCTTGACCACACTGGGCCGATTGCAGAATCTGAATTAAATGCGGCGCGTATTTTTCACGCTGATCATTGCTACTTTGTGACGAATGGTACGTCGACATCAAATAAAGTCGTGTGGCACGCGAACGTGGCGGCCGATGACATTGTGGTCGTCGATCGCAACTGCCATAAGTCGATCTTGCACGCAATTACCATGACCGGTGCGATCCCGGTATTTTTGCGTCCCACGCGTAATCATATGGGGATTATTGGTCCAATTCCCCTGGCTGAATTTGAGCTTGAAAATATTCAAAAAAAGATCGACGCAAATCCTTTCGCGCGTAAGGTCAAGAATAAAAAACCTCGCATTTTGACACTGACGCAAAGTACGTACGATGGTGTGATCTATAACGTCGAGATGATCAAAGAAAAACTCGGCGACACAATTGATACCTTGCATTTTGATGAGGCTTGGTTGCCGCACGCGGCGTTTCATGAGTTCTATCAAGATATGCATGCGATTGGGCCTAACCGGCCACGTAGTCGCAAGGCGATGGTTTTTGCCACGCACTCAACGCATAAATTGCTCGCGGGTATTTCTCAGGCCTCACAGATTATTGTGCAAGAACCCGAGACGCGTAAGTTAGACCGCAATATTTTTAACGAGGCGTATTTAATGCACACCTCGACCTCGCCTCAGTACGCCATTATTGCGTCGTGTGACGTGGCCGCTGCCATGATGGAAGCCCCGGGTGGCACTGCGTTAGTTGAGGAGAGCATTCGCGAGGCGCTCGATTTTAGGCGTGCAATGCGCAAGGTCGACTTAGAGTACGGCGACGACGACTGGTGGTTTACCGTTTGGGGCCCCGATTATTTAGCGCCGCGTGGTGTGGGTGAGCAATCAGACTGGGTGCTTAAGTCGAATGATCACTGGCATGGCTTCGGTGATTTGGCCGAAGGTTTCAATATGCTAGATCCAATTAAGGCCACGATTGTGACGCCTGGCCTGGACATGTCGGGCAGCTTTGGTGAAACCGGAATCCCTGCGGCGTTAGTCTCAAAGTTTTTGACTGAACACGGAGTCGTCGTCGAAAAAACGGGTCTGTATTCATTTTTTATTATGTTTACGATTGGCATTACAAAGGGTCGCTGGAACACGCTGCTCACTGCGTTACAGCAATTTAAAGATGACTACGATCGTAATCAGCCGATGTGGCGGATTTTGCCCGACTATTGCAAGGGGCATCGTCAGTATGAGCGCCTTGGCTTGCGCGATCTGTGTCAACAGATTCACGCTGAGTACCGCAAGCATGATGTTGCACGCTTAACGACTGAGATGTACTTGAGTGATATGGTGCCTGCGCTGAAGCCTTCTGATGCCTTTGCTCAAATGGCGCACCGCGAGGTTGAGCGCGTATCGATTGATCAGCTTGAGGGCCGAGTGACTGGGGTGTTATTGACGCCGTACCCACCTGGTATTCCGTTGCTGATTCCCGGTGAGCGCTTTAATAAAACAATTGTGCAGTATCTGCAGTTTGCCCGATCCTTTAATGAAAAGTTTCCTGGTTTCGAAACTTACATACACGGCTTGGCCGAAGAGATCTTGCCAAACGGCGACAAACGGTATTACGTCGATTGTTTGCTCGAGCAGTAATGGCGCGGCCGCATGCAACGCTTTGATGTCGCGGTGATCGGCGCCGGCGCCGCCGGCATGATGTGCGCGGCGGTGGCGGCGCAGCGCGGACGTCGGGTGGTTTTGCTGGATCATGCCACCCTGTTAGCCGAAAAAATTCGAATCTCAGGCGGTGGTCGGTGTAACTTCACCAATCGTCGGGTAGAACCTGAGCACTTTATCTCGGGCAACCCCCATTTTTGTAAATCAGCGCTTGCAGGATATTCGCCGCAGGATTTTATTGCGCTGATGGATCGCTATGGTATCGCCTGGCATGAAAAGCACCGTGGCCAATTATTTTGTGACCGCAGCAGCGAAGAGGTGATCGACTTGTTGCGTGCCGAGTGCCAACTGGGCGACGTTCAATGGCGTATGCCGTGTACCGTGCAACACATTACGCGTCTCGAGACAAGCGTTGATGCGGGCTATGAGCTTGCGACGTCGCTGGGCTCGATACAGGCTGAAAAACTTGTCATTGCAACGGGTGGTTTGGCAATCCCGCAGCTTGGGGCCACCGATTTCGGCTTGAAGATTGCTCGCCAGTTTGGTTTGAAAGTCGTAGAGCCCCGTCCGGCATTGGTTCCTCTCACTTTTGATGCGGAACAATGGGCCGAGTTTGGTGAATTGGCGGGCTTAGCGCTTGAGGCCAAGATCTCGACGGGGGCTGGGCGCAAGCAGCAAATGTTTCTGGAAGATGTTCTGTTCACCCATCGTGGCTTGTCTGGACCGGGAATCTTACAGATTTCGAGTTACTGGCAACCTGGCGAGGCGATTGCGCTCGACTTGGCACCTGGCCAAGAAATGGAAGCCATGTTGCTCGAGGCGAAGTCTGGCGGGCGTCAACAGCTTGGTAATCTGTTGTCAGGGCTTTGGCCTAAGCGTTTGGCTGAAAAATGGTTGGGTGAGCAGGCGGCGGTACGCATTGCCGATGCGCCCGACCGGTTGTTGCGTGAGCTTGCGGCGCGTATCCAGGCTTGGTCGTTGGTGCCCAACGGCACCGCTGGTTATAAAAAAGCTGAGGTGATGCGCGGGGGCGTCGACACGAAAGGGCTTGATCAGCGCAGCATGCAGGCGCGGGCTGTCCCCGGACTTCATTTTATTGGTGAGGTGGTCGACGTGACGGGCTGGTTGGGGGGGTATAACTTTCAATGGGCCTGGGCTTCGGCGGTCGCTTGCGGGCGCAGCCTCTAAAAATTACTGTGTCCATTAATTAAATCTTCGATTGGGTTGTCTAAGCCCATTATTTCGCGTTACGATGGATGCGCTGTGAACGCAGTTTGCGGGAGAGTGCATCGGGTAGCCTACGGGGTGCCCTAGTTTGCCGCCGAAGGCGCAATTCGCCCAGAATCGCTCAGGCTTCCCATACCGCAATTTGCAATGTTGCAGGCTTAATCGGCCTGCAGCAACACAACACTCTGGAGAGACCCGCGGCCGCATTGGCCAACACGGGCGCCGAAGGTGCACACCCGCTTGTTTTGCGGGGCAACTCTCAGGCAAAAGGACAGAGGGGCGATCGCTGGTTCAGGTACCCGTTACGGGTGCAAGAACTGCTCGTCCCTTGATCGTTCTGGAGCCCATCCATGTCTGCAGCGTTAAAACGTACTCCCCTTGCCGAGGTTCATGTCGCTGCCGGTGCACGCATGGTCGATTTCGGTGGCTGGGAGATGCCGGTGAACTACGGCTCTCAAATCGAAGAGCACCATACAGTCCGACGTGACGCCGGAATCTTTGACGTCTCACATATGCTCAATGTCGATGTGGTTGGCGCAGATGCGACAGCGTTTCTACGCAAACTGGTCGCCAATGATGTAGCAAAACTGACTCAGGCAGGCAAGGCGCTGTACTCCTGTATGTTGAACCCTCAAGGGGGTGTCATTGATGACTTGATTGTTTATTTTTTTACGGCCACGCAGTGGCGCTTAGTGGTCAACGCAGGTACGGCTGACAAAGATATTGCCTGGATGCAGCGCGTGGCAGCGGCTGGCAAATTTCAAGTGGTCATTACGCCGCGCCGTGATTTGGCGATGGTGGCCGTGCAAGGCCCACGGGCACGCGCAAAAGTGTGGGCCGCGCGCCCCGCCTGGCAGGCGGCCACGCAAAATCTAGGCATATTCTGTGCGGCTGTATTTGTTGGTGATGTGATGGTTGCTCGCACGGGATACACCGGCGAAGACGGTTTTGAGATCGTCTTGCCGGCCTCCGAGGTTGCCCAGCTTTGGAATGATCTGACCGCTCAGTCGGTGCACCCATGCGGTTTGGGCGCACGTGACACCCTTCGCTTAGAAGCGGGAATGAATTTGTATGGTCAGGATATGGATGAACTGATTCATCCCAATCAAGCAGGCCTGACCTGGACGGTATCCCTTAAAGACCCAGAGCGCCGCTTTATTGGTCGCGACGCGATTGAGCAGTTTTCAGACGCTAAAACGTTTATCGGCCTCAAGTTACTAGACCGTGGGGTGATGCGCGCGCATATGGCGGTGCGTACCGATGATGGCATGGGAGAAGTGACCAGTGGCACGATGTCACCCACCCTTGGTGTATCGATTGGCTTTGCGCGCTTGCCCTTGGGCGTGGCCGTTGGAGATCACGTTGAGATCGATATTCGTGGCAAATGGGTGCCTGCTGAAGTGTGCAAGCTTCCGTTCGTACGTCACGGCGCAGCGGTCGTCCACCCAGCTTGATCCCAACACTACTTTACTTTTTGTACTTTATTTTTTGACCTAATCGAACCCGCAAAATTTCAGGAGACTTGCATGAGCATTCCTAACGATCGTAAATACGCACCGACGCACGAGTGGATTAAGGCTGAAGGTGATGTCATGGTGGTGGGTATTACGGGCCCAGCGCAAGAACAACTCGGCGACTTGGTTTTTGTAGGTGATGTCAAGGTGGGTGCGAAACTCGCTGCAGGTGCAACAGCCGGAGTCGTTGAGTCGGTGAAGGCGGCTTCTGATATTTATGCGCCGGTCGCGGGCGAAATTGTTGGTTTTAACGAAGCCTTGAACGATGCACCAGAGTCAATCAATGCGGCGCCGTATGAAACCTGGATTTTCAAAATCAAACCTAACAATGCAGGCGACGTCAATGGTTTGCTTGATTCCGCAGGTTATCAGTCTGTTGCAGACGCAAGCTAAGGTCAATATCATGTCCCATCCTTTAGATACTTCACACGAATTTATTCCTCGCCATATTGGTCCCGGTCAAGCAGATCAACAGAAAATGCTTGATGCGATCGGAGCCTCAAGCCTTGAGGCACTTATGCAAGAAGTGGTGCCCGCCAATATTCGGATGACGCGCGAGCTCAATCTTGCTGCGCCGCGTGCCGAGGCTGATGTGTTGGCTGAAATGAAAAAGATTGCGGCAAGCAATCAAGTATTTCGTAACTACATTGGTCAAGGCTATTACGGGACGCATACGCCGAACGTGATCCTGCGCAACGTACTTGAAAATCCGGCATGGTACACCGCCTACACGCCGTATCAGCCCGAAATTTCTCAAGGTCGTCTTGAAGCGATTTTGAATTTTCAGACAATGGTGGCTGACTTAACCGGCCTCGATATTGCAAATGCTTCGTTGCTTGACGAAGGTACGGCGGCGGCAGAAGCAATGACACTTGCGCGCAGAGCCTCATCGGCCGCGAGCAAAGTTTTTTTCGTGTCGCAGCACTGTCATCCACAAACGATTGAAGTCATTCGCACCCGTGCAGATGGGTTAGATATTGATGTAGTAGTGGGTGATGAGCAGGCGGGCGTGCCCGATTGCTTCGGCTTGTTGGTGCAGTATCCACAGTCGCTTGGCGCAGTCTTTGATTACCGCGCACTGACGGCGCAAGTGCATGCAAAAGGTGGCGTGGTGGCCTGCGCGACTGACTTGTTAGCCTTGACCTTGCTTGAGGCGCCTGGCCATTGGGATGCTGATATTGCCATTGGTGCGGCACAGCGGTTTGGTGTCCCCTTTGGATTTGGGGGGCCGCACGCTGGCTTTATGGCGTGCAAAGACGCCTTTAAACGCAGTATGCCCGGCCGATTGGTGGGGGTATCAAAAGATGCGCAAGGTAACCCAGCCTTGCGTTTGGCTTTGCAAACGCGCGAGCAGCATATTCGCCGTGAAAAAGCGACATCAAATATTTGTACCGCGCAGGTTTTGCTTGCTGTCATGTCAAGTATGTATGCCTTGTGGCACGGCCCGAAAGGGTTGACCGCGATGGCCACGCGGGTGCATCAGGCAACCGCGCTGCTTCGTCAGGCCTTAATCACCTTCGGCATTCCAGTTGCGAACGAAACGTTTTTTGACACCTTGTTATTGAATACGGGGGCGCTGACTGACAAAGTGCTCACGGCCGCGCGTGCTGCACGCATCAACTTGCGGCATGTGAACGCAACACAGTTGTCGATTTCGTTAGACGAGACGGTGACGGCCGATGATCTTGAGCAACTCGTAGCGCTATTTACAGGCGTGACGGGCAAGTCAGCACCTGCGGTTTCAACGGCGCTTGTGGGTTTGCCTGGCATCCCAAAGGCTGTGCAACGTACGCACGCGATTCTGAGTCATCCGATTTTTTCAAGCATTCAATCTGAAACTGATATGTTGCGCTATCTGCGTAAACTCTCAGATAAAGATTTAGCGCTTGATCGTACGATGATTCCGCTGGGCTCTTGCACCATGAAGCTGAATGCAACAGTTGAGATGATTCCAGTCACCTGGCCCGAGTTCGCGTGTATTCATCCGTTTGCGCCAGCCGAGCAAACGCGTGGTTATCAGACCATGATCGAACGTCTGTCAAAAGACCTTTGCGAAATTACGGGTTACGACGCGATCAGCTTGCAGCCCAATTCAGGGGCACAGGGCGAATATGCCGGGTTGTTAGCGATCCGCGCTTACCACCGTGCAAACGGGCAGTCTCAGCGCGATGTGTGTTTGATTCCTTCGTCTGCGCACGGCACAAATCCTGCCTCAGCAAACATGGTTGGCATGGAGGTCGTGGTCGTCAAGTCTGACTCACACGGCAACGTTGATTTAGAAGATCTGCAGGCCAAGATTACGCAGACGGGCGATCGTCTTGCCGCTTTGATGGTGACGTATCCGTCAACGCACGGCGTGTTTGAAGAGGCAATTACAGGCATCTGCGACATGATCCATGCAGCCGGTGGTCAGGTGTACATGGATGGCGCCAACATGAACGCTATGGTGGGCGTGGCGCAGCCGGGTAAGTTTGGCTCTGATGTGTCGCATCTGAACCTACACAAAACGTTTTGTATTCCGCACGGCGGGGGCGGTCCTGGTGTTGGGCCGGTCGGCGTGCGTGCGCACCTTGCGCCGTTCTTGCCGGGGGTGGTGGGTGAGAACGGAACGCTGTCTCATGGCGTGCCTGTTGGCCCTGTGTCAGCCGCACCATTTGGCTCTGCCAGTATTTTGCCAATCCCGTTTGTGTATATCTCGTTGATGGGCGCTGCAGGGTTGCGCCGTGCCACTGAGGTTGCAATCTTGAGTGCCAATTATGTTGCACGCCGATTGGCGGGGCATTATCCCGTTTTGTATAGCGGTCGCAACGGTCGGGTGGCACACGAATGTATTCTTGATATGCATGACATTAAAGAGGCTTCAGGAATTTCGGCTGAAGATATTGCCAAGCGTTTGATGGACTATGGGTTTCATGCACCGACCATGAGTTTTCCGGTGGCGGGTACCTTAATGGTTGAGCCCACTGAGTCCGAGGGTTTGGCTGAGCTTGATCGTTTTGTTGATGCCATGATCGCGATCCGCCAAGAAATCGCCCAGATTGAACGCGGTGAGCGAGATGGCACTGACAACGTCTTGAAGAACGCACCGCACACGGCGCAAATGTTGCTAGCTGAAGAATGGCATCATGATTATCCTCGTCAGCAAGCTGCGTACCCCGTAGAAAGTTTGCGGGCAAACAAGTATTGGCCGACTGTGGGGCGTGTCGACAATGCTTGGGGCGATCGTAATTTAGTGTGTGCGTGTTTGCCGATTGAGGCGTACGCGTAAACCTAAACCCAAACTCGGCTAGCGCTCGGTCAAACGGCGCTAGTCGAGGGGTTGCGTTTTATTTTGACTCGTTCAGTTCTTTAGAGAAATCTCGAACGATTTTAAAGAAAGTATTGACCATGCCTTCGACGGCATCGCGTCCGATTCCACCGTAAGCACTGATATCCATTTCGATGACGGCTTCTCGCTTTTCATTGACATAGGCGCGCGCCCAGCGATTTCGATGATTCCAGTCGTTTGCGACCTTCAGGGCAATCGGCTTGTTAGGTGAATAGGTTGCGCGCAACAACACATCTTCGCAGGTTGGATCTGTGCCGCAGCCTACAAAAAGCATGTCGATCTTTGCGGCCCCCGAGTCTCCTGGGGACACTTTGAGTAAAGGATCCCCTTGCTCGTCTTTCACTTCTTCGAAGGTGAAGTCAGCGGCGGTCAAAATACTTGCTAAAACCGACGGGTCTAGATGGCGACTCGCGGCGGCTTCATCGGGGCCGTCTGATGTTGATACCGGGTCAGCGGCGAGCCAGACTAAAGGCACCACCGAGGAGGCGAAGGTCAACAGCGATTCTGCCGAAACGGCTTGCCCGTTTACCTTAAAGGCATTGTCTTTAAAGCTCAGTTGTGCGACGAGTCTGTCGCCTTTTAGGGTTCCGAGCTTTAATTTATTAGCAACCTCAAGTACGTGTCCGATTTCTTTATCTGCAGTGGTTTTAGCTTGAGATGCACTCACCCCCGAGGCCTCAAGCCCAGCAGAGAGTAATCCGACTGCCATTGCACGAGAGAGCGCAAACCTGGCGTCAAGTGAATGAACGGGCGAGCCATTTAAACCCATGCCGCCGCTACGCAAATCGACTGGCGCCAATACGGTGCTTAGCGAGATTGAGCTTTGACCATCAATGGTTTGCCAGGCGATTGGATCCAGCCGAATCGTGGGGCTATTTTTGACGAGCGTTTGGACGTAGCCCCAAAACTGTTTGAGATCTGCGGAGGTCATCAGATCAGCGTCAGGCTCGTTATTCAATGAGCGAGAGATAATGTCGCTGTACAGATCTGCAAGCGATTTGACGGTATCGCTATTCAGTTTGTCATACGAGGCGGTCAGGTTTAGCGTGCCCCAATCTTTTTTATCAATCGTGACACGTTCGATTTCGTAATGAGATTGTCCACTTAATAAATTGTCTTTCTCACTCAAAATCAATCTGGTGTTGATTTTTTTTGCGCCAATCGTTGGAAAATTTAGCGAGGTGAGGGTGAGTTCACCAATATCTGCGCCACTTGCACCGATATTCAGGCCAGATTGCCCCGGGTGTGTATCAGTATGTAGACGGCTTGACTTGACGTCCAGGGTGAGTCTGCCGTCAGTGATGTTGAGGGCTTCAATCTTGAGTTCGCCCTTGGTGTAACTGAGGGCGGGACCAAGCTCAGCGACTAACGTGGCGCCGGCAAATCTTGCGCGCACGGTATCCTGCGTGTGATCGACTGGGCGAATCACCCAGTTAATTTTTGCGACCCCCTTGGCGTTGAGTTGAGTATGACCATCAATGAGAGATTTGCCGCCGCTGGCTTTAAATAATGCCTCAGTAAAGGCGGTGGGCTCAAGCCTGGTGTGAATCGACGCAGACAACCAGTCAAGCTGACCGCTTGCGATTTTGGTCAAAGGCAGGGCGTCATGCGTGATGTGGTTGACCACTAAAACTTCGGGCTTGAGTGTCGACGTTTTGGTCGCTGGAAAACTCAGCAGATAAGAGGCCTGGCTTGAGAAGATCCCGCCCTGATAGTCACGCAGCGTGACCCGGGCCTGACTCGACCAGTTTTTAGCGAGGTAGCTGTTGATAGACTCGATGGCGTCCTTGGATTCTTCCCGCACGCGTTCGCCGATATACCAACTCGTGCCCGCATACATTGCGGACAGCAGGGTCGCAGCGCCAATCACCCCAAGTAGTTTTCTATTCATTCGTTAGCCTTTAAGGCGATGGTACTCGACTAGATCATAGGCGAGTCCGTTTTCAGCGGGTTGAGGCTGGCGAGAGGTTTCGCGCCATACGGCTTGGTCAAGGGGTGCGAACACTGCGTCACCCTCAATGTCGGCTTGGATTTCGGTGGCAATGACGCGCTGGGCTAGCGGTAAGGCTTGCTGGTAGATTTGACCGCCGCCGATCACAAAGACTTGCTCAGCGTCTTTAATACTGCTCAGAGCCTGAGCCAGACTGGTGAAGCATTCGGCACCGCTGAACGTTTTGCTTGGATCGCGTGTGATCACAATATTGCGCCGTCCTGGCAGCGGTCTGCCAAGCGAATCCCAAGTTTTACGCCCCATCAGAATTGGGCACCCAAGCGTCGTGCGCTTGAAGTGGGCTAAGTCGCCGGGCAGTTTCCAGGGTAGGGTGTTATCCCTGCCAATGGTGCGATTACGGGCGTAAGCAACAATTAAATTGAGCTGCATCAACCAGGTCTCTTAAGCGGCATCAAACGGCAACAGGTGCCTTGATGTGCGGGTGATGTTCGTAGTTTTCAATCGCAAAATCTTCGTAGCGATAATCGAACAACGAGTCAGGCTTGCGTTGCAAAACGAGCTTTGGATAGGGGTTGGGCGTGCGCGAGAGCTGTAGCTCAACTTGTTCAAAGTGATTGCTGTAGATGTGGCAATCGCCACCTGTCCAGACAAAATCACCAACCTCAAGGTTGCACTGCTGTGCCACCATATGCGTAAGTAGGGCGTAACTCGCAATATTAAAGGGCACGCCTAAGAAGATATCTGCGCTACGTTGATACAGCTGACAAGAGAGCTTGCCGTCGGCGACATAAAACTGAAAAAACGCATGGCAGGGTGGTAATGCCATATTTTTAATTTCGCCAACGTTCCAGGCCGACACGATCAGGCGGCGCGAATCTGGAGTTTTGCGAATTTGCTCAAGCACCTGACTAATTTGATCAATGTGTCCGCCATCGGGGGTCGGCCACGAACGCCATTGCACGCCATAGACGGGGCCTAAGTCACCTTCGGGGCTCGCCCATTCGTCCCAGATGCTGCAGCCGTTTTCTTGCAACCATTTCACATTCGAGTCGCCGCGCAAAAACCAAAGTAGTTCAACAAAGATGCTGCGGGTATGCAGTTTTTTAGTCGTGATCAGCGGAAACCCCTGCGACAGATCAAAGCGCATCTGATAGCCAAAGACCGAGCGCGTGCCGGTGCCGGTGCGGTCTGTTTTGTTGACGCCCGTCGTGTAGACGTGGCGCATGAAGGTTTCGTATTGGTTCATGTGAATGAATCCTGTGCTTAGGATTTCTCGGCGACGACGTTGGGGCTGTCAACAATCTCAGCCGACCAAGTTATCGCTGCAGTATGCGCCAACATGGCTGAGGCCGAACAGTATTTTTCGTGCGACAAGGCGATGGCACGCTCAACCGCGGCGCGCGGTAGGTTGTGCCCAGTGACCGTAAACACAAAGTGAATTTTGGTGAAGACCTTTGGATCAACCTCTGCGCGTTCAGCAATTAACTTAACCGAACATCCTACGATGGCATGACGGCCGCGTTTAAGAATGAGGACTACGTCATACGCGGTGCAGCCACCCGTGCCGACCAGCAAAAGCTCCATTGGCCGGGGGGCAAGATTGTGGCCGCCACCGTCGGGTGCGCCATCCATGGCCGCGATATGCCCGGTACCTGTCTGAGCGACAAAGAGCATGCCGTCTGGTCCGCCCCAATCGATTTTGACTTCCATATTGATTCCTCGACGTTAAGAGAGAATCATAATCGGTTTGAGCGAAATTTCAGAGAGCACCGTAAAATTGAACGATGGATTTGATCTGTTCCACACCCTGTGGTGAGGACGCTGTGTTTGAACTAGAGGTAATGATGTCAGCCCCCGAAGCGGTTTCAATGGTTTCTTCCGGATTTGCCCGGCGTCACGCGTGGTTCGACCCGTTTATTGCCGAGATGGACGTGGCCTTGCAAGTATTGACGGGTCATGCTGTGGCCACGCGTCCGAACCCAGCGGGCACGGTTAAGCCCGAGCTTGATCCCATCTTGACTAAGCTCGAAAAAAGCCACGCTGCGGGGCTAATGCGGGTCAATCATGTCGGCGAGGTGTGTGCGCAGGCACTCTACAGGGGTCAGGCGGCAGCGAGTGCTGACGCACCGACCGCAGCACTCTTTTATGGCGCTGCAGCCGAAGAAATCGACCACATGGCTTGGTGCCAGCAGCGGCTGCGTGAACTTGACAGCCGTCCCAGCCTGTTAAATCCGATTTGGTACGCCGGTTCATTCACTCTTGGGGTGATGGCTGCGCGAGCGGGCGTTGCGCGTAATCTTGGTTTTATGGCAGAAACCGAGCGCCAGGTCGAAGTCCATCTTGACGATCATCTCAAGCGTCTACCGCCAGAGGACACCCGTTCGCGAAAAATCGTTGAGCAAATGAAAAGTGATGAGATCAACCATCGCCTGACGGCAGAGCGGGCCGGCGCGGTGCAGTTACCCGGCGCAGTGCGTACAGTGATGAAACTGATGTCTAAGCTGATGACCGCCACAGCCTATCGAGTGTAAGTAATCATTAGGACGCACCAAGGCGAGGCCTGTTTAAAAACGTCTTTATTGCGATGCACAAAAACAACAAAATAAATATTTATGATTTTTTTGTAGATATTCTTGCATTGCACAAAAAATTGGATTAATATTTGTTTATGGAAGTTGAGTCATAAGTGTTTTGACTGAAGATCGTGTTATCAAAAGATAACGTTCAGACAAAGCACACAGAGTGGGCAGGGCGCTTTGATTAGTTAAAAACGTTAGTGCTTATTCCTTAACTTGCCACGATTGTCTCCTCCACCCTCCTCCTTTGGTGGATTTAGGCCAAGACCGCAAGGTCTTGGCCTCTTTTTTTGCCCAAAGCCAAACGCACTGTCTCTAGTAACCAGGGGTCAGTCAATGACTGTCGTGCGCCAGGTGGTGCAAGACAGGCAGCGCAACAAAATTTTGTCCTAGCCTTTAATATCACGCTAGTGCATTAAAAAACGACCCGTTGGCCCGAGCGCCTGCAGGTATTGCGGAGAATATTTTGCTCATTCAGGATGTCAAACTTGCGGTGATTGGACTGGGCTATGTGGGGTTGCCTTTAGCGGTTGAGTTCGCAAAAAAACGGTCGGTGATTGGCTTTGATATCAATCCAGCACGTATTCAGGCCTTGCAGCAAGGGCATGACCAAACGCTTGAGGTTGATGATGCTGAGCTGGCCAGCGCGACGGGCTTACGCTGCACCGCCAATCGAGCAGACCTTGGCGCCGCGAATGTATTTATTGTGACGGTACCCACTCCGATTGATGAGTACAAGCGCCCAGATCTCACTCCCTTACTTAAGGCAAGTGAAACCATTGGCTCGGTGCTTAAAAAGGGTGACCTCGTCATTTATGAGTCAACGGTTTACCCGGGTGCGACGGAAGAAGATTGTGTGCCAGTGCTTGAACGTGTTTCAGGGCTTGTCTTTAACAAAGATTTTTTTGCGGGCTATAGCCCTGAACGTATTAACCCAGGCGACAAAGAGCATCGCGTCAGTACGATCAAAAAAGTGACCTCGGGTTCAACACCTGAGATCGCACAACTGGTAGATCAAATCTACCGCGAGATCATTGTGGCAGGTACGCATTGCGCACCCAGCATTCGAGTCGCAGAAGCCGCCAAGGTGATCGAAAACACGCAACGCGATGTCAATATCGCGTTGATTAACGAACTGGCGCTGATTTTTAATAAACTTGGGATTGACACAGAGGCTGTGTTGAAAGCAGCCGGCACAAAATGGAATTTTTTACCGTTTCGTCCTGGCCTGGTGGGCGGACATTGCATCGGGGTTGATCCGTATTACCTGACGCACAAAGCGCAATCGATTGGATATCACCCAGAAATCATTTTAGCCGGCCGGCGTTTAAACGATGGCATGGGCAGCTATGTTGTTTCGCAGCTGGTCAAGCTGATGACACGTCAGCGTATTCATGTGCAAGGCGCGCGCGTGTTGGTGATGGGTTTAGCCTTTAAAGAAAATTGTCCTGACCTGCGTAATACACGCGTAGTGGATATTGTGAAAGAGCTGAAGGAGTACAACGTTGACGTCGACGTGTACGATCCTTGGGTCTCAGCGCAAGAGGCGGTGCATGAGTATGGTCTAGAGCCCGTGCAGCAACTTGCTGCAGGTCGTTACGATGCGATCATCGTTGCAGTCGCACACCGGCAGTTTGTCGAGATGGGTGCGCAGGCGATTCGCGCTTTAGGCAAGCCTGACCATGTGCTGTACGACCTTAAATATATCCTTCCTGCCGAACAGTCAGACTTACGTTTATGACACAACTAATCGGCACGCGTTACCCAGAAGTTCAGACGCAATTGCGCGCTAGCCCGCGTCGGTGGTTGGTGACAGGTTGTGCTGGGTTTATTGGTTCGAACCTTCTTGAGACCTTACTTAAGCTCGATCAGCAGGTTGTCGGTCTTGATAATTTTTCGACAGGTTATCAGCACAATCTTGACGAAGTGCAAGCGGCGGTCAGTGCCTCGCAGTGGTCAAACTTTCGTTTTATACAGGGCGATATTCGCGATGGCGCAACCTGTGCGCAAGCGGTCAGCGGCGCTGAGATTGTTTTGCACCAGGCGGCCCTCGGTTCGGTGCCCCGCTCGCTTTCGGATCCGGTCGCAACCAATGAAGTTAACATCTCTGGTTTTTTAAATGTGTTGGTGGCAGCGCGTGACGCCAAGGTGAAGTCTTTTGTGTATGCGGCGTCAAGTTCAACCTACGGTGACCACCCGGCGTTGCCTAAAGTCGAAGACCAGATTGGCAAGCCCTTATCCCCCTACGCCGTAACCAAATATGTCAACGAGCTTTATGCCGATGTCTTTGCACGCGCCTATGATTTCAAGGCGATTGGATTGCGGTATTTCAATGTGTTCGGCAAGCGACAAGACCCCGAAGGCGCGTATGCCGCAGTGATTCCAAAGTGGATTGCAGCAATGGTGCGTGGCGATGCAGTATCAGTGAACGGCGATGGTGAAACGAGCCGAGACTTTTGTTTTGTTGATAACGCGGTCCAGGCAAATATTTTGGCCGCGATGGCGGATGCCCAAGGCGTGAATCAGGTTTACAACGTTGCGGTGAATGCACGTACCAGCTTGAACGCCTTATTCGCAAATCTGGTAACGACGTTGGCTGAGCAAGGTGTGTTGTACCCGCTGGCGCCGAGTTATCGCGATTTCAGAGCGGGTGACGTACGGCATTCTCAGGCCGATATTTCTAAGGCGCATCGTTTGCTGGGGTATGCCCCGAGCCACACGATTACTCAGGGACTGCAAGCGGCCATGCCTTGGTACCTTGAGTTTTGCGCCAAGTCGCAGCCGCATCAGACTTAATTTGCGTTGCTCGCAAGCCGGCGAATCCAGTGCGCCGTCGAGGGGTCAAAGGCACTAAGTGCAGCGTCGTGAGCAGGTGCATCGAGACTTTTTTCAATATCGGTCGCTAACTTCTTGCCAAACTCAACGCCCCATTGATCGAAAGGATTGATACCCCATAAAACGCCCTCAGTGAATACTTTGTGCTCATAAAGCGCTAAGAGTGATCCAAGCTGTTTAGCATCAAGCTGAGGCAAAACGATTAGTGTTGAGGGGCGTCCGCCAGGATGCACGCGATGTTGAGCGAGCTGTGCCGCAAGCACAGGATCTTTTTCAGTTTGACTAACCACGGCCAAGGCTTGCTCAAAAGATTTGCCTTCACGCAGTGCGGCGCGTTGCGCCAAACAGTTTGCAATCAGTAAGCGGTGATGGCGGGTATGCTGGTGGTCGGGTTTGGCGCACAAAACAAAATCAACCGGGGCACCTTTGCCGTCTTGATGCAACCACTGAAAAAAAGTGTGTTGCCCATCGGTACCGGGCATGCCCCAGACCGCCGGACTACTCGGCACGTCGAGGGTGGTGCCATCAAGTTGGGTTGATTTGCCTAAAGATTCCATTTCGAGCTGTTGAAGCCAAGGCACTAAGTGGCGCAGGCGAGCGTCATAGGGGCACAGGGCAAACGATGCGTAGCCCAGCACGCTGCAGTTTGCGACTGCGCTTAAGGCCATCTGTATCGGTGCATTGCGTGCTATTGGCGCATTCAAAAAATGCTCATCCATTTCTGCGGCGCCGCGTCGCATGTCATTTAAAACATTAGTACCCAACCCCAACGCAATGGGCAGACCAATGGACGACCAAAGTGAGTAGCGACCACCCACCCAATCCCAAAATTCAAAAATCCGATCAGCGCGAATGCCAAAGGCTCGGGCGGCGGCAGGATTTGCGGTGACGGCCACAAAATGCTCGAGTGGATTTTTTACGCCATTGGCCTTAAACCAATCGATTGCCCGCGCAGCGTTGGCCAGCGACTCGGTGGTGGTAAACGACTTGGAGGAAATGATAACGAGCGTATCAAGTGGATCGAGCCCGTCAAGCGCGCCCGTAATCGCGTGCGCATCTACGTTTGAGGCAAAGCGAATCGTGCGTCGACCGGCCACGCCCGCAAGAGACTCAACGGCGAGTCGTGGGCCCCAATCGCTGCCCCCGATGCCAAGGTGCACCACGTTGCGATAAAGATTTTGCGCGTTTACGAATTCGACAAAGTTTGCCAGACGGTCTTGCTCGGCTTTGATTGCCTGCGCCACGCCTGCTGGTGGCTGCGCGGCGCGCAAGGCCGTGTGCCAGGCCGCACGTTTTTCAGTCCAGTTAATAGCCTCGCCCGCAAAGAGCCCTGTGCGGGCGGCTTCGAAGCCTTGTTGCTTGAGTAGCGCGGCCCCAGCCTGATCGAGTGCGTCAGAGTGCCGTTGTGTGCTCAGATCAATCTCAAGATCGACCGCAGACAAAATACGTAAGCTGTCGGCCTTTAAGGGGCTGTGATGAACGGCTTCTGTAAAAGCAAGCCAGGCTGGGCTTTTAGACAACGTGCTCATAAGCATTGTTCGCAAACAAGAAATTAAAAAGGAAGCGTTACATGAGGCGCAAGGGCTAACAACTGCTGACGGAAAGCGTTTTGAATGCGAGTGAGGGCTTCAGAGGTGTCGCCCTCAAAGCGCAAGACCACGACGGGAGTTGTGTTTGACGCGCGCGCTAAGCCAAAGCCGTCAGGGTAATCCGCACGCAAGCCATCTATTTTGATGACTTCGGTGGCGCCGTTGAACACACCTTCGGTTTGCAAGCGTTTAATCAATGCGTGCGGTTCGCCTTCGTTCATTTCGAGCTTGAGCTCAGGCGTCGAGACGCCTTGAGGAAGCGCCTCAAGCACCGCAGAAGGGTTCGCGGATCTGGATAAAATCTCGAGCAGGCGGCAACCGGTGTACAGGCCGTCATCAAAGCCGAACCATCGTTCTTTAAAGAACACATGCCCACTCATCTCGCCCGCCAAGGGGGCGCCTGTTTCAGCGAGTTTGGCTTTGATCAAGGAATGGCCGGTTTGCCACATCAACGGTACGCCGCCCGCGGCACGAATCTCGACCGCAACATGGCGACTGCATTTGACGTCATAAATAATGGTTTGGCCTGGACAGCGCGTGAGCACATCGCGTGCGTACAGAATCAGTTGTCGATCAGGCCAGATAATTTGACCGGATTTAGTGACTACACCTAAGCGGTCACCATCGCCATCAAACGCCAAGCCAATTTCGCAATCGGTGGTTTGTACGCAGCGAATGAGGTCTTCAAGATTGTGTGGATCGGCCGGGTCGGGGTGATGATTGGGAAAGGTGCCGTCGACTTCGCAAAATAATTCGGTGACTTCGCAGCCTAGCGCGCGAAAGAGTTGCGGGGCGACTGCGCCGGCCACACCGTTGCCGCAGTCGATCGCGATTTTCATGGGGCGGCTGAGCTTGACATCGCCCAGCACACGAGCAAGGTAGGGCGTCAGGATATCGATACTGGTTGCCGAACCTGCTTTTGCGGTGCGGGCTGGACCTGCAGCGACTTCGTCACGCAGGGCCAGGATGGCATCGCCGTGCAAAGTGCCGCCGCCCATCATCATTTTGAACCCGTTGTAGTCTGGAGGATTATGGCTTCCGGTGACCGCCACGCCCGAACCTGTTTTTAAGGTGTAGGCTGCAAAATAGACTAAGGGTGTGGGTACTTCGCCCACGTCAATGGTATTGATGCCACCATCGCGCATGCCCTGCTGCAAGGCTGCTGCCAGCGACGGGCTGCTGATACGACCATCGCGTCCAACTATCATGGTGGTTACGCCCGCGCTGTGCGCCCGTGCAGCCAAACCACGACCAAGTTCTTGAGCAAATTCTGGGTTCAGCGCCGAGGGAACAATGCCTCGGATATCATAGGCTTTAAAGGCGGCATGAGGGAATGAGTAAATAGCTGGCACGACGATGAACTCCGAAGACCCAAGGGGTCGCAGGTTTGCTAAAGAAAACTACCTTGCTTATTATCGCCGATCCAAGGCGCCAATATCGGGTAGCTCCCTTACAATTTAAAAAACTTAGAGAATCGAATGAACCTCTTGCCAGAACTCGAACAATTATTAGGCACTGCTCAAGTATTGACGGGCGAGGCTGCCACCCCATATCTGGTTGACTGGCGTGGACGCTATCGGGGGCAAGCCCTGGCTGTGGTGCGCCCTGGGTCGACTGAAGAGGTTGCGGCGGTCGTGCGCTTGTGCGCCAAACACAGGGTTCCGATTGTGCCTTCTGGAGGCAACACCAGCATGTGCGGTGGCGCGACCCCCGACGAAACGGGCCATGCCTTGGTGCTTTCGCTGGCGCGCTTGAATCGGGTGCGTTCAGTTGATACCGATAATGACACGATGACGGTCGAAGCGGGCTGTATTTTGCAGGCGGTGCAAACGGCTGCACGTGAGGCGGGGCGGTTGTTTCCGTTGAGCTTGGCGGCTGAGGGTAGCTGCACAATCGGGGGCAATTTATCGACCAATGCAGGTGGTACGCAAGTGTTGCGCTACGGCAATACGCGAGAGCTGGCGCTTGGGCTTGAGGTGGTGACGGCCGAAGGTGAAATCTGGCACGGCCTGCGTGGTTTGCGTAAAGACAATACCGGGTATGACCTGCGTGACCTGTTTATCGGAAGCGAAGGTACTCTGGGCATCATCACTGCTGCAACCTTGAAGTTGTATCCCTTGCCTGTGGCGCAATGTACGGCCATGCTGGCGCTGAACACGCTTGAAGATGCGACGGCCGTGCTGTCGCGTGCGCGCGCTGGGTTCGGCGCTTCGCTCACAGGTTTTGAAGTCATGATGGGAACGGTGCTGCAAGCCGTGGTTAAGCTGTTTCCGCAGCAGCGTTTGCCTTTTGAGGGGCCGTCTGCACAAGCGCCTTGGTATGCGCTACTCGAGTTGTCTGATAGCGAAAGCGCTGAGCACGCGCAAAGTCGCTTTGAAGCGGTGTTGGGTGCAGCGATTGAAGATGGTTTGGTGACAGATGCCGCGATTGCCGAGTCGATCGCACAAAGCCGAGCGATGTGGCACTTGCGCGAAAGTATTCCGCTAGCCGAGGCAGGTTTGGGCAAGAGCATCAAGCACGATGTATCGATTCCGATTTCGCTGATCAGCACGTTTGTCAAAACAACCAACGCGGCGTTGCAGGTTAAGTTTCCAGGCATTCAACACATTGTGTTTGGGCACTTGGGTGACGGCAATCTGCACTACAACGTGGCCCGTGCGCCTGAGCAGACCGAAGAGCAATTGTTGGCCAAGCAGTATGACGTGTATCAATTGGTGCACGATAGTGTGCATGCGCACGGAGGTTCGATCAGCGCCGAGCACGGGGTGGGTCAGCTCAAGCGTGACGAGTTAACGCGGTATAAAAGCTCGCTCGAACTGACGCTCATGAAGCAGATCAAGAAGGCGCTCGATCCCCAGGGAATTATGAACCCTGGGAAGGTGTTGCAGGCTTAGTTCACCTTACCCAACGGCGGGCCGTATTTTCCCGGTGGCTTGGCCAAAGCTAAGTCTGGGGTAGCCGGGTTTGGTGCACTCGGCTTGCAGGGTAATCTCGTCGCCGTCTTCTAAAAACTTGCGCTCTTGCCCCCAAGGTAGTTTGACTGCCTGGGTAGCGCCAACGCTCAGTTCGTTGAACGATAAGGCTTGATCGGGGTTGGGGCCAGACATGGTGCCTGTGCCAATCAAATCGCCGGGTTGTAAGTTGCAGCCGTTGACAGTGTGATGCGTAATCAGTTGGGACAAGGTCCAGTAGGCGTGGCACAAGTTGCTGTGCGCCAGCAAGGCAGGCTCATGCCGGGCCGCCCGTGATTGCTCTGTCGAGATCAAGGCTTTGAGCCCGATGTCATAGACGCCGCCTTTTTTAACGCTTTCATTCATCAGATAAGGCAGGGGCTGAGGATCTGTTGCAGGCCGGTTAAAGGGCAGGCGAAAGGGCTCGAGCGCTTCGCGCGTGACGATCCACGGAGAGATGGTGGTGGCAAAACTCTTGGCTAAAAAAGGGCCCAGAGGCTGCACTTCCCAAGCCTGAATATCGCGGGCTGACCAATCATTGAGAAGGCATACGCCAAAAATATGCTCATCGGCCTCATCGATCGTGATGCGCTTGCCCTGCGCGTTACCAGGGCCGACAAACATCGCCATTTCAAGTTCAAAGTCAAGCCGCTGGCTAGGGCCAAAACTGGGTGGTTGCCCTGCACTTGCCGGGCGTGCTTGTCCAACGGGGCGTACCACGTCATGCCCCGAGATCACGACACTCGAAGCGCGGCCGTGATACCCGATCGGCAGCCATTTAAAGTTGGGTAACAGGGGCGCGTCAGGGCGAGAAATTTTTCCGCCCGCGGTCGCGTGGTAAATCGAGATATAAAAATCGGTGTAATCACGAATTTGTGCTGGCAAACTATATTCAGCCTGAGCCTGTGGCACCAAAAGAGGTTCGATGACGGCTTGCAGCACGCTGCCGGCACGCGTCGCCTGCGAAAGCGCGAGCCTGAGCGCAGACCAATGGCTGTTACCCAGCGCCATCAGCGCATTGAGCGTAGGCCCTGTACAGGTGTTCAGCGCTTCAGCAGCCAAGCCGGAAAAGGGTTGGCGTAATGCCAACTCGGCTAAATCAATAATTTGATCGCCCAGTGCGACCCCGGGTCTAAACTTTTCTTTGCTCGAGGCGCGACGAAACACGGCAAAGGGCAAGTGCTGAACCGGAAATCCTATTTTTGCGTCGTTGGCGCTCGCGAGCCAGCTGCTGAGGGCGGGGTCGTGCGTTTCGTTGAGATGAGTCATATTCTTTGTTTAAATTTTTTGGCAAGTTGGACAGAAATAGGTTGCGCGTTGGCCTTGCATCATACGTTTGATGCCGCTGGCACAGACTCTACAGGGTTGGCCTGCGCGCTCGTACACCGCTGCGTGCAAGGTGAAATAAGCCCCGGCTTCACCGGTCGCGTTGACGTAGTCGCGCAAGGTGCTGCCGCCTGAGTCGAGTGCATCGCTTAGGGTGTTACGGATGGCGTCAACCAAGCGGGCGCAACGAGCAAGGGAGACGCGGGTCGCTTGCGTTTTGGGATGGATGCGTGCCCTAAAAAGGCTTTCGGATGCGTAGATATTGCCCGCTCCTACCACCACGTCGCCCGCGAGCAAGGCTTGTTTGATCGACACCTGTCGTCCCATCAGGCCGCGCCGAAGGTAGGCCGCATCAAAGGCGGGATCAAAGGGCTCGATCCCCAGTTTGCTAAGCAAAGGGTGCTGCTCAACGGGGCCATCCGTTTTAGGGTGCCACAGCACCGCACCAAACCGACGCGGGTCGTGCAGGCGCAGTGTGACGTGGCCAAACTCCCATTCAACATGGTCGTGCTTGCGCAATAACTCACCTTTCAAGACGCTACGCAGCGACCCAGACATGCCAAGGTGAATCAGTTGCGTGCCTTGGTCAAACTCTAGCAAAAGGTACTTGCCGCGGCGCAGGCAGGCGCGCACGACTTGCCCCTGAACCTGTTGCGGCAAGTCGGCCGGAATTGGCCAGCGCATACGGCTCTCGTGGATCACCAGTCGTTTTAACCGTTGACCTGTTGCAACGGCGTCAATTCCTCGACGAGTTGTTTCAACTTCAGGTAGTTCTGGCATGGGTGAGTGCTAACATCTAGAGAAGAAGTCGGATGATTGTGCCACCAACTGGACGGGTAGCGTGAAGTCGTTGTTTAAATGTTGTTTTAAGAAGGTTTCTTTCACCCTGTACCTAAGCCTTTTTGGCGTCGTGTGGGCGGCAGGCGGGTGCGCGCAAAGCGGGCCAACCAAAGGGGTGTCGCAGGCCTCGCCCCTTGAAATTAAGCCGCTTGCCCCAGAGTCTGAAGAAATTCGGGTTCGCGCCGGGCAGTTGCCCGAGGTCACGCTCACCTCAAATATTATTTTTAGAGTGCTTGCGGCTGAACTCTCTGCGCAGCGTTCGGCGTTTATCCCCGCGGGTAAAACAATGCTGGATCTCGCCAAAGAAGTAGGTGACGTGCGGTTGGCGCGTCGCGCGCTCGAATTTTATTTGGCGGGCGGCAATTTGGGGGGCGCGCTTGAGGCCTCTCGTCTCTGGCTGCGTTTTGAGCCAGACGACGCTGAGGCAGTGTCAACCGAGATGACACTCTCGGCTGCCGCGGGCCAGACGAGTGGCTTGACCACGGCTTTGCGTAAAAAAATTGATGAAGCAACCGACAAAACCGCCGCGATCGGGCAGGCAATGGCGATCTTGGGTCGCGTGCCGGATAAGCGGGCAGGGCTTTCGATCTTAATCAGTGTTTTGCAAGAAAGTAATGCGCGCGATACGCTGCCGGCGCATATCGCAGTGGCAGACCTTGCGCGGGCGGCAGGTGATGCCCCGCGTGCCTTGAGCGCGGCCAAGGCGGCGTTAAACCGGGCACCACGATCTGAAGATGCGGCGATGCGTGTGTTTGAGTACGGGTTGGCGGTTGATGCGCCACAGGCCTTTAAAGATGCCCAGGGTTTTGCAGCGGCCCATCCGAACGCGCGACGTTTGCGCGTGCTCATGGCGACACAGTGGGCCGAGCGGCGCGAGTTCGATCTGGCCATGGCAGAGCTGGTTGCCATGGCAAAGTTGGCACCTGAAGATTTCGACCTGATGTTCATGCAAGCGCAGATCGCCTATCGGGCCAAGCGCTTGCCCGAGTCCCGCAGCCTGCTTGAGCAATTTATTAGTGTGCAAACGCAACGGGAAAGCGCTGCGCCTGCTGGCGCAAGTGATGCCACGACCGCATTAACCGATGCCTATCAGTTGCTTTCCCGGATTGCGCAAGAGCAAGGTTTTTTTGACGATGCAGTCAAAATATTAGACAAAATTGAAGAGCCGGCAGCGCGCCACAATGCGCGCGTGCGTCAAGCGGCCATTCGAGCACAGCAAGGGCGTACTGACGAAGCGCTTGTCGTACTTGATGCAAGTGATCCGCAAACCACAGAAGAGCAGATCCTGACGGCCTCAGTCGGGGCGCAGATTTTGCGTGACGCGAATCGTTTGGTTGAAGCGATCAGGCGGCTCTCTGCGGCGAACGTTCAGCTGCCGGATACGGTCGAAATTAAATACGAGTTAGCGATGCTCTACGAGCGCAATCATCAAATGAATGACGCTGAGCGCTTGTTTAGAGAAGTGATGGCGCTCGACCCTGGTCACGCCCACTCGTATAACGCACTCGGGTATTCATTGGCGGATCGTAATCAACGTCTTCCTGAAGCGCTTCGTTTGATTACGCGGGCGCTTGAAATTGCACCGAATGATCCCTTCATCATGGACAGTATGGGTTGGGTTAAGTTTCGCCTGGGCGACTATGCCGCCGCGGCGCAGTACCTAGAAAAAGCCTACCGGATTCGCCCAGAGGCTGATATTGCAGCCCACCTGGGTGAAGCGTTATGGCAGTTGGGTCAACAAGATGCAGCCAAAGAGATCTGGAAAAAAGGTGCAGCCAAAGAGCCTGATAATGCGACGTTATTAGAAACTGTTAAGCGCTTTGGGGTTCGACTTTGAGGCGAGTTGCGGTTGCTACACGACTGCGTTCAAGGGTAATGCAGTTTCTTGCGGTTACCCTCTTGGCGCTTGCCGGTTGTGCAACACAAGCCCCGCCCGAGCGCGTGGGGTCGGTTGATGGTGCGCTAGCGCGTCACGGACGTTTTGCCGCTAAAACTGAAGTCCTCAATCAGGCTCCCGAGGCGGTTCAAGGTGGCTTTGTGTGGCGCGACTCGGGCGCACAACTGACCTTAGAGTTGACCAATCCGTTTGGCAGTATCTTGGCGCGCGTCAGCGTGCTTGCTCAAGGCGCGACGCTTGAGCGCGCCAACGGAGAAATCATACGGGCCTCAACGCCTGATGACTTGATCGAACAGGTGCTTGGGCAAAAGATGCCTGTGCAGGGCTTGCGCAGTTGGTTTCGGATGCAGACGCAGTCGTTGCCTGGCATGCGCGTGCTAGAGCAAGACGCTCAGGGTCGAATCGTCTCGTTTGAGCAAGCGGGTTGGACTGCCCGGCTTTCTAATTTTGATGCCGTGGGCCCTCGTTTGATCAGTTTGCTGCGCGTCGAAGCTGGCCGTAATATTTCTGTTCGACTGGTCATCGATTAGCCGTGCTGTACGACCTGCCTGCACCCGCTAAACTGAATCTGTTTTTGCACGTCGTTGGACGTCGCTCAGATGGCTATCATCTATTGCAAACCGTGTTCAGGTTGATTGACCTGGCTGATCGCATTGATCTTGACGTGCGTCCTGACGGCAAAATTGTGCGTGAAACCGATATGCTTGGGGTGCCGCACGACGAAGATCTGGTGGTGCGGGCAGCGCGCGCGTTGCAGGCGCAAACTGGCACCAAGCATGGTGCTCAAATCAGGGTGAATAAAAATATTCCAGCGGGCGGGGGCTTGGGCGGAGGCTCGAGCGATGCTGCGACCGTCCTGATAGGTCTAAATCGACTCTGGGGTACCGGACTGAGTCGCGGGGCACTGATGCAACTGGGGCTCACACTGGGCGCTGATGTCCCCGTCTTTATCTCGGGCCAAAATGCCTTCGCTCAGGGAATTGGCGAGCAACTGACACCCCTGTCGTTGCCCGAACGGTCTTACGTCGTGGTTCAGCCTGCTCAAAGCGTGCCAACCGTTGCTGTTTTCGGGGATCCGGATTTGACAAGAGACACCGATCCGGTCAAAATGACGGACTTTTCTGGGGTCAAACTCTTTGACGAGTTTTGCGTTGAAATTGATCAAAAATCAAGTTTTCCGCAGGATTTTGGCCGCAATGATTTACAGCCCGTTGTATTGAAACGCTATCCCGTTGTACGTCAGGCAGTCGACTGGCTTGAACAAGCTGGTTTGAAAGCTCGCATGACGGGGTCAGGTGCCTGCCTTTTTGTTGGGTTTTCAAGCGTACAGCAGGCGACAGCGGTCCACCAGAAATTACTCGCTAAAACGCGTACAGATTTTTCTAGTGCAGCCTTAGCGGGTGTACTGAACCCGATCCAGTCGATTTCTGTCTGTGAAGGGCTCTCAGAGCACCCACTGCGGCATTGGAT
>CALQNE010000008.1 GCA_943331855.1 Bordetella parapertussis | reverse complement strand
ATCTTGCAGCGCAGTCAGCCGCGCTAAGTCTGCACGCAACACATGCGGGTTTTGCGTGCCCGCCCAAACGGTGAGCGAAAAAGGATCTGCGGCGTCAGCTTTGAAATGTGCGACGGCGCATGATGGACCAATCGAGGCGTGCATTTGGTAAGGCCAAATATAAGTGCGTGGCATCGACTGCGCCGCTTGAGCAATCGCCTGATCTACATCCCCGTCATCAATCAGTTGCCGCGGCTTGGACGGGTTGGCACGCAGCGCTTGCTCAATATCAGAGGTGTCAGGCAAGCCTTCCCAGGGTTTCCACGTCACACGCAACGTGTTTGCGGCTAATTCAGCGAACTCTTCACGCTCTGCCACGATTCCAACAAAGTCTCTAATCACTACTACCGCGCGAATGCCAGGGATATGCGCGATGCTTGCTTCGTCAACCGACTCGAGCAAGTTGCCAATAAAATCGCCATGGTCCGCACCCGCATAGGGCGGACGAATCACCCGACCATGCAGCATTCCAGGCAAGCGCATATCGTGCACAAAAACTAACTCGCCCGTCGCCTTGGCGGGAATATCAACGCGAGGCGTTGACTGGCCCACTACGCGATATGTCGCGGGATCTTTAGTTAACGTTGTCAGATCGAGTTGAAGATGTACGCGCTGAGCCGCGACCAACTGGGCATAACTCACTGAGGTCGCTGGCGTGGCATCCAAGCCGCTCGCCGAAACCACTCCGGCACTGATCTTGAGTTGTTCGCGCGGCACCCCAAAGTGAATCGCCGACAAGTCAAGTAAATGATTTCTTGCCTGCGCAGCAGCTGCCCTGAGTGGCGCCGCATGAATCTGTATTGAACCGCTTGCAATGGTAGGGCCTTGATTCGGCACGATACCGGTATCGCCCAAAATCACTTCTACCTGCTCAAGTGCAACATCAAGCTCTTCAGCCACGATTTGGGCAAATGCGGTTTGTATACCGGTACCGAGATCAACGTGACCATGCAAGGCAATCACGGTGCCATCTTGCCAAACCGACAAAAGGATTTCAACGCCTTCAGCGGGATTGGCAGGCACGGCGACAGGCTGACCGGGCGAAGGCGGATTCGCAGGTGGCGGGTCGCGAACCACCAACAATACGCCCGTTGCATTTAAAAAGTCTGCGCGCGTGCGCAGGGGCTTAGCGCTTGTCATGACTTGACCCGTGGCGCGCCTGCATCAACACTGCAGCACGTTTGACTGCACGCATGATCTCAACGTGAGTTCCGCAACGACAAAAATTACCCGATAAGGCATGACGAATTTCAATTTCGGTCGGATCCGGGTTCTGCGTCAGCAATGAAACGGTCATGAGGATCATGCCATTTAAACAGTAACCACACTGAGCGGCCTGCTCTTCGATAAAGGCCTGCTGGACTGGGTGCAGTTGTTCGCGCGTACCCAAGCCCTCTAAGGTAGTAACAGCACGTCCTTGCACGCCATGGGCAGGCACCACACAGGCCCGGGCTGCGACGCCATCGATTAAAACGGTGCAGGCACCGCACTGCCCTAACCCGCAACCGTATTTGGGGCCGTTCAACAAAAGGTCGTTGCGCAACACATGCATCAATGATGTCTCGTTTGCCACTGACAAATTGCACGGTTGACCATTGACAACCAGTGCGCAAACCTCTTGTGCATTTGGTTCACGGTCAAGCTGCTGTTGATTCAACGCACTCATCTCAGGCCTTAGACGCTTAGGTATGTTTGTCGAACATGTTCATCCGCGTCGAGCTCAGCCATGGTGCCGCTGAAGCGAATTTGCCCTTTTTCAAGCACATAGGCGCGATCGCACACCAAACGTGCAAAGTGCAGATTTTGCTCAGAGAGCAAAATACTTACACCCTGTTTTTTAAGTGCAAGAATCATCCGTACCATTTGTTCAACAATAACCGGCGCCACACCCTCAGAGGGTTCATCCAATAGTAGTAGATAAGGGTTGCCCATTAAGCTGCGCGCAACGGTCAACATCTGTTGTTCACCACCGCTCATCTGGCCGCCCGCACGTCGAGGCATTTCACCCAAGTTAGGGAACAAGGCGAAGAGTTGGGAAACCGTCCAGGCCGGTGCCGCAGAGCCATCCGACCATATTCGCGGTTTTTGCCGGCCCACCTCAAGATTTTCTAAGACAGTTAAATCGGTAAAAATTCGACGATCCTCGGGTACGTAGCCCAGTCCACTTGCAGCAATATGATGCGCAGACTCTGTTGAAATATCGCGAGTCATAAAATGGACAAGGCCTTTACGTTCAGCCACGAGGCCCATCAAGGTTTTCATTGTGGTTGACTTGCCCGCACCGTTTCGACCCATCAACGCAACGACCTCACCACGCTTAACCTGAAAATCTACATCAAACAAAATCTGCGCAGCGCCGTACCAGGCGTTTAAACGTTGAACCGACAGCAAAGTCGTGCCGGCGCCAGACGCAGAGTTTGTCTGGACGGCCGCTGTCTGCTGCCGTTTTTGCTCAGTCTCAACCTCTGGCGCAGCCGCATCTTCAAAGGTTGTGCCCGCACCAAAATACACTTCTTGTACCTTGGAGTCCGCGCGAATTTCCTCTGGCTTGCCTTGGGCGATCAACCGCCCTCGCGCCAAAACAATCATGCGATCCGCATGCGCAAACACCACATCCATGCTGTGCTCTGTAAACAGCACCGCGATCTGTTGCTCGATCACAAGTCGCTTGGTCAATGCCATTAAGTCGTGACGCTCTTTAGGCGCCATGCCTGCAGTGGGTTCGTCCATCAGCAACAGACGCGGACGATTAGCCAAGGCGATTGCCAATTCGACGCGCTTAACATCGCTGTAAGCGAGATCGCTGCAGGGGCGCTCGGCTTGCTGTGCCATGCCGACCTGATCGAGCAACTCAAGCGCTCGTGCATATTCATGCGAGCGCGCAGAACTCAAACAAGAAAAAATCTGATCGGCATGCGAAAGCAAAGCCATCTGTACGTTTTCGATCACCGTCAGCGAGGAGAACGTTTCAGCGATCTGAAAGGTACGACCAATGCCCAGGCGCCATATGTCGCGTGGCAACCGACCAACAAGTTCTTTTCCATCGAACAGAATCGAACCGCGGTCAGCTCGTAACTGACCATTGACCATATTAAAGGTCGTTGATTTTCCAGCACCATTTGGGCCAATCAACGCCAGCAATTCACCTGCCCGAAGATCAAACGAAATGCCGTCGACCGCCTTCACCCCGCCAAAAGACTTACCAATATCATTGACCACTAGCAGGCTCATGCAGGCTCCTTGGCGCTCACGCGCTGACTCAGGCGCCGAGCAAAGCCAGCCAGACCTTCTGGAAACAACAACACGAGCAATAAAATAATGCCCCCTAACATTGCACGCCAATATTCGGTGTTACGCGCGACGACATCGTGAAGCCAGGTAAAACTCACGGCTCCGACAATCGGGCCCGCCAAGGTTTGAATACCGCCTAGCAGCACCATGACCAACCCATCAACCGAACGACTGACATGTAGCGTCTCTGGTGAAATGCTTCCCTTCGAAAAAGCGTATAGCGCGCCCGCTAAACCGGCAAAGACACCAGCGACCACGAAGGCAACCCACTGCACACGCTTAACATCTATCCCGATCGCATCTGCACGCATCGGCGAATCACGCCCAGCACGCATCGCATAACCAAGCGGCGCATACAACATGCGACGAAGCACCCAGACACTGAGCACCACGCAAGTCAGCGTTAGAAAATAGTAGTGTGTTTTATTCGTTAACCACGCAGCAGGCCACACACCGGTTAACCCATTGCTGCCTCCGGTCAGCGCGTCCCATTGAAAAACAACGGCCCAGGTGATTTGTGCAAACGCCAATGTGAGCATGGCTAAATAAACGCCCGATAACCGCACGCTAAACCATCCAAATAAGAATGCCCCCAAACCCGCCACGGCAGGCGCCAACACCAAGGCAAACTCCATTGGCAAGCCGAGCCCTTTAAAGAGCAGCGCTGCACCATACGCGCCCAAACCAAAATAGGCGGCATGGCCAAACGAATGCATACCGCCTGGCCCCATCATGAAATGCAAGCTCGTCGTAAAGAGAACAGCAATTAGTAAATCAATGCTTAACACCACGAGATAAGGTGACGAGGTCAGGAACCAGGGCAACAGCACCAAGAGCACGACAAAAGCAATTTGCAAGCCCCGGGCGAATTGCGTAGGTGCACGCAAGGGCGACTCAGCATGTGACGCGTGACGCGACAGCGGCTGTGCTCGACCCATCAACCCCCAAGGCCGAAGCACTAAGACGATCGCCATGACCAAGAACTCAACGACCAGCGTAAGTTTTGAAAACGAAACTGCGACGCCAAAGATATTAATCACGCCCAACCAAATACAAATGGCTTTTAACTCGGCAATCAAGAGCGCAGCGACAAACGCGCCAGGGATAGAGCCCATACCTCCGACAACGACCACAACAAAAGCCGCACCAATCGTGTTGAGATCCATCTCGAGGCTTGCGGGTTCACGGGGCAATTGCAACGCGCCCCCTAAACCGGCCAACAGCGCCCCCAACGCGAATACGCTCGTAAACAGCCAGGCCTGATTGACGCCTAGTGCGGCCACCATTTCTCGGTCTTGTGTTGCCGCGCGGATAAAAGTACCCCACCGCGTACGCGTCAACAACAGCCAAAGCAACCACAGCAACAGCGGCCCCACCACAATTAAAAATAAATCGTATGCAGGAAAGCTGCGGCCCAGGATTTGCACTGCCGTTTTTAAACCGGGGGCACGAGGTCCTAGCAATTCTTCAGGGCCCCAAAGCCACAATACCGCATCCTTAATGACCAACACGAGCGCAAAGGTCGCCAACAATTGAAAGAGCTCGGGTGCCCGATAAATTCGACGCATCAAGGTCATTTCAACGATGGCGCCTAATACACCTACTAAAAGTGCTGCACTCAACAAAGCGGGCCAAAACCCGATCGTATTGGCGAAGCGCGTCACCAAGGTGTAGGCAAGATAAATTCCCACCATAAAAAAAGAACCGTGAGCAAAGTTCACGATTCTAGTCACACCAAAAATCAGCGATAGCCCGGCTGAGACCAAAAAGAGCGAAGAAGCCCCAGCCAGACCATTGAGCAACTGAACAATAAAACCAGATAAGTCCATCAATCGCTCAATCCGTTTTAATCGTTACCCATTATTCGGCTGGACGTAGTTTTTTAACCTCGTCGGCTGAAGGCAAAAACTTCGCCCCGTCCAAGAAGCGAAAATCAACCATCACGCCTTTGCCACCATCATTTTTTGTTCGGCCTACAAAACTACCCATCGTTGACTGATGATCCTCTGGACGATAAGTAATTGGTCCAAACGGTGTCATCAAACTTAGCCCTTTGAAGGCCGTCACTAGCTTTTCTGTTTCTGTGCTTTGCGCCTTTTTAATCCCGGCCGCCAAGGACATAATCGAGCTATAGCCCACGACAGATCCCAAACGCGGATAATCTTTGAACTTATCCTGATACGCTTTCAAGAATGCCGCATGTTCGGGGGTTTTGATGCCATACCAAGGGTAGCCTGTCACCAGCCAACCATTAGGCGTTTCGTCTTTGAGCGGATCAAGATACTCAGGCTCACCGGTCAGCAGGCTCACGACCTCTCGATCTTTAAACAAGCCGCGCGTATTACCTTCGCGAACGAATTTGGACAAATCAGCACCAAAGAGCACGTTAAAGATGGCATCTGGCTTCGCATCCGCCAGCGCTTGCGTCACGCTGCCCGCATCAAGCTTGCCTAACGGGGGTGCCTGCTCGGCCACGAACTCGACATCGGGTTGAGCCGCCTTCATCAACGCCTTGAAGCTGGCGACAGCCGATTGACCATATTCGTAGTTGGGGTACACGATGGCCCAGCGTTTTTTCTTCATCGCAACAGCATCAGGCACCAACATCGCAACCTGCATATAGGTTGAGGTGCGCAAACGGAAGGTGTAACGATTACCGTTTTGCCAGACAATTTTGTCGGTTAACGGCTCGCTTGCCAGAAAGAACACTTTCTTCTGTTTCGAAAAATCAGTCAACGCCAGGCCGATATGCGATAAAAACGAACCCGTTAACACATCGACGCGATCGCGCGAGACTAACTCTTCGGCCACACGCACGGCATCACCCGGATTTGCGTTGTCATCACGTGTAATCAGCTCAACTTTTTTACCATTGAGGCCACCACTCGCGTTGATTTCATCAATCGCGAGTTCCATGCCTTTTTTGTAGGGCTCAAGAAAAGCAGGCTGTGCTTTGTAACTGTTGATTTCGCCAATTTTAATGACCCCTTGGGCCATCAAGCTCGACGACACGGTTAACAGCGCAGCTGCCGCGAGACTTAATTTCGAAAGGATACTGAGTCGGTGTTGTTTCATCGTGCTCTCCTGTTTAAAGGGCTCGGCCCTGACCATCAAATGTTTAACGCAAACCATCTTTACCAATCATTTCGTGATGCTGCAAACCCCCTACCCTGGGCCTTGGACGCCCACTATCTGTCACCGCGACACAGACCACAATTTCATTGGCACGTGGAGCATCGGTGACCCGCGCTTCAATGGCATCGAAATGACTGCGCACGTATGCGGCATCTTTATGGCCAAGCGGCACATCGATTGCAGTGCCCATGCCACCCATTTTTTTACTTGAAGGCACCAAGGCCGCACCTTTTTCAACTGCTACGCGCAACGGTGCACCTAACTTAGGATGCAAAATCGCCGCTGCGTGTTCAATTTCGCCGGCTTCGCCCACAATTGCGGCCTTGCCATAACTTTGCGCCTGAGCTGGCGTAATCCCCAGCGCCTGTACGCAACGTTGGCCGAGCAATGCACCCAACTCTTCACCCACCGTAACGAGGGTATCAAGGTTTTCAACATAACGCCCGGCAAAAGGGTTCTCAATCACGGCCATCGCCAAAGCGCGACGCGTAGGGGGTGAAACCGCCTGACCATTTTCAGTCCAGACCTCATCGATTTGCACTACGATCCTACGGATTTTTGCTTGCATACTCACCTCAAGACAAACGTTGAACTCGGGACGTTTCAGTACTGACAAACCATCCCTGACAGCTTAAAACACAGGCACAGATTAAACCGTTCTGCTTGAGTGCGTGCGCTTTTTTTAAACCCGCTTCAAGCGCGAAGCGAATTTGCTGTTCATCAAGCGGGGGCACGGCTACAGTCACCAGGCATGGGCCCAAATCCGAATCATCCTTGAGCGTCTGGGCACGCTGGCGCACGATGCGAGTGTCGTTCACATTCACTGCGTTGGCAATCACGGTCGCGGCAGCATCGGCCTGCGACGCACTCGCAGCCAGAACAGTCACGCTATCCGCAATACCCAAAGAAAAACTTCGTCCCCGCCAGCCACTCGTCGCCACGCCTGTAATGCCCATGCCGTGTTTGATTTCGAAGACGGCATCGGTCTGAATTCCCTGCGTGAGTTGCTGCTCGTCCAAGCGCGCAAGATCCGCAAATAACCCAATCTTCAGACTGGTATCCTCGGTCAGATACAAAGCGATGTCTCCGCCATTGTTCACCCATGCACGCCGAATGCCTGACGCCTGATAGCAGGCACTCAAGTCTTGTGCGACCGAACCGGCCACCGCAGCCATCGGTGTCAAGAACGCCTCAGCATCTGAGCCGATCAAGCACGCTTTACAGGCGTACCACATGGTCTGAGCGATCGGTCCTTTGACCAAAAAACCTTCATGAACCGATTTGCGTAATTCAGACAATTCGCCCACTAACTCAGGCAAAACCTCACCAAATCTGCGCCAGGCGGCATCGTGCGCGTGCGCCACACTGAGTGCGTCGCCTTCAGCGTACGCAATAATATCAATCGGGCCATGCTGAAAATGACGACGACCGTGAGACAGAACCTGTGAAATCGGCCCCATGCCCTTCAACCCAACAAAGGGGGCCGACCCAGCGGCCAGGGATTTTCACTTGGCTGCACCACCCAGCGACGATCAGTGGGCGCGCCATCACTATGCCAGGCGCCCTGACGCAACACAACGTCAATGGGTCGCACGTAATCCATGTGACCACCCAGCTTCTTGAAATCATCTGCGCGCATACTGAATTCAAACGGCGCCACCAACGCCGGTGTCGGCACGGTTCCGAAACTGTTATCTGGCATGCGCATCACATCGACCATCACGGTGATACCGCCACCTGGCCAAACATAGGCCGGCGCACCGCCACACGTGACATTGACCAGCGCATTTTTAATCGCACGCGTCAGAAGCACCGGATTATCGGTCACGCCAGCACGCAAACTGCCTCCGGCTCCACCCAAAAACAATACCGTCGTCATCGAGGGCTCGCAGTTTTCGCCAATGCGATCTACAACCGTCTGCACGGCATCAGGCATGGGCATTTTCTTTGGGATTAACTGGTCATCCAGCACATACCAACTGGCGTGCTCGCCCGTTGTCGAGGTCATCAATAAGCGCAGGCCAGGCCACGCGCGTTTTGGATCCCATTTTTCAATGATAGCCAAAGGATCTGAAATGTCTGTACCACCCCAACCCGTGCCAGGATTTGCCACTTGAAAATAGCGGCCTGGCGTTGAGCGACGGCCACGGATACTGATCCCGGAGGAGCGCATATTCAAACAACAGCCGGCCTGATGTTCGGTCAAGACACCCGTAATGTGGTCATCCACCACGACAACTTCATCGGCCAGTTCAAAAAACTGTTGCGCAAAGATACCGATCGCCGCCGAACCACACCCAACCCGCATCCGTTGTTCTTCTACACCATTGACGATGGGCGCACGTCCAGCCTGAATGACAAGATTTGCGCCACCTTCAATACTCAGTTCGGTGGCTTGCTTGTTGCCCAGCGCCTGCATCATCTCCATAGTGACACGGCCCTCTTTCTTACTTCCGCCAGTCAAGTGGTGCACACCACCGAGTGACAGCATCTGCGAACCATACTCGGCCGTTGTGACATGGCCCACGACCTCTCCGCGACACAGCACATTGGCTTGCTCGGGGCCTAGATAGCGGTCAGTATCAATTTTGACTTTTAAACTGCAATAGCTAAAGATGCCCTCGGTCACGACGGTCACCATATCAACGCCGTCGATGTGCGAGCCCACGATAAATGGGGCCGGTTTGTAGTCTGGATACGTCGTAGACGAGCCCACACCCGTCACAAACACATCGCTGCCTCGCACGAGGTCACCCGACCAGGCCGTATCTGACGCGCCGGGCGCAAAGGGCACTAAGGCCGGCTCATTTGCTTTCAGGGCACGGCTAAGAACCAAAACAGGATCGACACGAATCAAGACCCCCTCATGATTTGCGTAACGATCACAGGCACCACTGCGGCCCACACTAATTTGACACAACACCGGGCACGCATTGCATTCGATTTTGGCTGCGCTTTTTGCGCGCGCCTGCGCTGCAGATGCGGCCTGATCGCCTTCGTTTACTGGCGCGGGCGTTTCTGCTGAAAGTCCGTCAGTTTTGGTGTGTTCGGTCATGTAGGGTATGGTTAGAAGCTTATCGCCTTTTAGCGGTTGCCTAAATTACAACACAAGGCTAACATTAATGTAGCATTTGCTACAATTTAGTGTTGCATTCACTACATTTGATGTTTAATTTAATTCATCCTGCACAGGCTCGCAATCTATTTATTTAGTGATACAGCCTGCTTTCACCCATTTCTGACCTCCAAGCTGATTATGAGCGCCTTTAACGAAGAAACCGTTTTATCCGTGCATCACTGGACAGAACGTCTGTTTAGCTTCACCACCACGCGCGATCCGTCGTTGCGCTTTAGTAATGGTCACTTCACCATGATCGGACTCCGCGTCAATGGCAAGCCTTTGCTGCGCGCCTATAGCATCGTGAGTGCAAACTATGAAGAGCACCTTGAATTTTTGAGCATCAAGGTCGAAGACGGCCCCCTGACCTCAAAGCTGCAACACATCAAAGTGGGCGACTCGATCGTGGTCGGCCGCAAACCGACCGGCACATTGCTCATCGACTATCTGCTGCCGGCCAAACGCCTATACATGTTTGGCTCTGGCACAGGCTTAGCCCCCTTCTTAAGCATCGTCCGCGATCCCGAAACCTACGAAAAATTTGAAGAAGTCATTTTGGTACATTCTGTACGGGATGTCGCTGAACTGGCCTATCACGACTACCTGACTCAAGAGCTACCGCAACACGAATTTTTAGGCGAAATGGTGCGTAAACAGTTACGCTATTACCCAACCGTTACGCGAGAACAATATAAACAAATGGGTCGCATCACCACATTGATCGAAAACGAAAAGCTTTTCAAGGATTTGGGCGTGACCGCGCTCGACCGTACGCAAGATCGCATCATGATTTGCGGCAGCCCCGGCTTACTGCGCGACTTAAAAACCATGCTTGAGCAGCGTGGGTTTAACGAAGGCAACACCACCAAACCAGGCGACTATGTGATCGAACGGGCTTTTGTCGAACAATGAGCACCCGCACCCCAGCGCCAGCCAAGCCGCTGCGTAAGACAGGGGTGCGAGAGCGGGCCGCCGAAACCACGCGCGAAAATATCTTACGTGCGGCCATCAAAATCTTTGCCAAGCATGGCTTAGATGGTGGCAGTATTGATCAAATATCGAAAGCGGCAAACTCACACGACCGGATGATTTATTACTACTTTGGCAACAAAGAGGGCCTGTTTGTTGCTGCGCTTGAAGAAACCTATCGGCGCTTTAACGCCGCTGAAGCCGCGCTTAAACTGGACACCACCCAACCGCTGGTCGCCTTGAAGCAAGTCGTGCAGTTCATTTTGCGGTACTACAAAAAAAACCCTGAATTCGTCACGCTCTTGAATAGCGAAAATCTTCACGGTGGCAAACATATTGCCAAATCGAGTAAGGCCCGAGAGTATTCATCTCCGGCGATCGGCGTCGTGGATCAGGTTCTCGCGTGCGGCATCGAACAAGGCGTTTTTCGAAAAGACCTGTCCTCGCGGGATCTCTACATGATGATCGCTGCACTTGGTTATTTTTACCAATCTAACCGTTTCACTTTATCTGCATTTTTGGGTGAAAATCTAGAAGCACCCGCCACCTTTAAACAATGGGAAACCTTTGTCGTAGATACCGTGCAAAGAACAGTAGTGCTTTAATAGCGGTGCGTTCGTTGCGACGCTTTCACTTTGGAGAACAACATGGCAGAAGTCGTAACAAACGAGAAGTCAGGCAAAGTCGTGATTAAAAATATTGGCTTGCTTCTTTCCGGAGATCTTGAGCAACCGATTTTGTCTGCTGACACCATCGTCATCAACGACGGTTTGATCACCACCGTCGGTAAAGAAAAAGACTGCGATATTTCGCACCCAACCTTAGTTATTGACGCCCATCAAACATGCGTTGCACCGGGTTTGATCGACAGCCACGTGCATCCCGTCTTTGGTGATTGGACGCCGCGTCAAAACCAAATTGGCTGGATTGAATCCACACTCAATGGTGGCGTCACCACCATGATTTCAGCAGGCGAGGTGCACTTGCCTGGCCGACCCAAAGATATTGTGGGCCTCAAAGCCCTGGCGATTACCGCGCAGCGTGCCTTCGACAACTTTCGCCCCGGTGGTGTCAAGGTGTTGGCCGGCGCTCCCGTCATTGAACAAGGCATGGTCGAACAAGACTTCAAAGAACTGGCTGAAGCGGGCGTCAAACTACTAGGTGAAGTCGGTTTAGGTTCTGTTAAGGCTGGCGAAGAAGCCCAAAAAATGGTGGCCTGGGCACGCAAATACGGCATTCAAAGCACCATCCATACAGGCGGCCCTTCGATTCCTGGCTCTGGTTTGATCGACAAAGATGTCGTACTTGAAGCGGATGCAGACATCATCGGACACATTAACGGGGGCCACACTTCGCTGTCTGAAGCCCATGTTTGTGAGTTGTGTGAAAAATCATCGCGCGGCATTGAGATCGTACATAACGGCAACGAAAAAATTGCTATCGCGGCCGCCCAAGCAGCCATGCAACTTAAGTGCCCGCATCGCGTCATTTTAGGAACAGACGGTCCTGCAGGCTCTGGCGTACAGCCCCTGGGCATCTTGCGCATGATTGCTCTGCTTTCAAGTTTGGGCAATATTCCGCCTGAACTTGTATTCTGCTTTGCGACCGGCAACACCGCACGCATGCGCAATTTAAACTGCGGGTTAATCGAACCTGGTCGCGCCGCCGATTTAGTGTTTATGGATCGCGCTCAACATACCGCTGGGCGCGATTTGCTTGAAAGCGTCAAACTGGGCGATATCCCGGGCATCGGTATGGTGATGATCGACGGTTTGGTGCGCTGCGGTCGCAGTCGCAACACCCCACCCGCAACCGTGATCCCAAGCATCGTGCGACACTAAGCATCATGAAAATCCGCACCTGTTGGTATGCTGCGCTACTCGCCGCGCTGACCTCACTCAACCTATCCGCACAAACGGTGACGGTGATTACTTCGTTTCCTAAAGAGCTCACCGCTGCCTATAAAACCGCATTCGAAAAAACACACCCAAGCATTACGCTTGAAATCTTGAATAAAAATACGGTCGCAGGTATGGCCTACTTGCGCGAACTGCCCGTAGGCCAACGGCCCGAAGTTTTTTGGGTCAGCGCACCGGATGCTTTTGAGATTCTCGCTCGCGAAAAATTACTCGACTCTGTCGTCGATCTTAAAAATCCGAAAGTACCTGAAAAAATCGGCGCGTTTCCCGTCAATGATCCTCAAGGCTTTTATCTAGGACAGGCACTTGCGGGCTATGGGATTATGTACAACACCCGTTATCTCAAGGCCAATAAACTCGCGGCACCCACCGAATGGCAAGACCTACTGGCTCCAGCCTGGTTTGGCCATGTCGGCATCACGGCGCCATCGCGCTCAGGAACCATGCACTTAACCGTTGAAACCATCTTGCAAAGCGACGGCTGGGAAACCGGGTGGAACACCTTATTACGGATGTCTGGCAACAGCGCCGCGGTGACTGAGCGCTCATTCGGCGTGCCCGACGGCGTGAGTAACGGTCAGTTTGGTGCCGGACCTGTCATCGATTTCTTTGGTTTGTCCGCAAAGTACTCAGGATTTCCGGTCGAGTTTATATACCCCGTGCAAACCGCCATTGTGCCTGCCAATATTGGCTTGATCTCGGGTGCAAAAAATACAGCGGCCGGCAAACAATTCATTGCCTTTACGTTAAGCCAACCCGGTCAAGAAATTTTATTGCAACCCAAAGTGTCGCGACTACCCGTGCTGCCTTATGCGGAGTTGAGTGGCAAGGTGCCAGCCCAATACCCCGATCCTCAGGCGCTTGCTGCGCGTAGCACGGTTACGTTTGATAACGAGAAATCGTCTGCACGTTACGAGATCGTGCTCAAACTATTTGACCAGACCATCACCTTTCGGCTCAAAGAGCTACAAGCGGCCACCAAGGCAATTTTCGAGGCTGAACGCAAACTCAAAGGGGTGACCGCTGGCCCCAAGGCTGAGATGCTGGCGCAAGCGCGCGCACTGGCCTATACGCCCCTGGTCGATCAAAAACAAATTAACGACCCCGCATTTTTAAAAATATTTTCAGGCAATAAAAAAGATCCTGAAGTGAACAAAGCAATCAGTCAGTTCGAAAGTGATTGGAACACGCGATCAAAAGAACGCTACGAACAGGCCCGCGAACTCGCGACAAAGGCCGCACAGTAATGCAACGGTTGGGTGGCCCTGCGCTTGCCGCATTGGGGATCCTAGGGCTCTTAAGTGTATTTTTGATCTTGCCGATCGCGACGGTCTTTGTGTCGGCCTTTAGCGATGCACGCGGCCAAATCACGCTCGCACATTTTGCGGTTTTTTTTCAACAACCGCTCATGCTCGAGTCGTTTTATAACAGCCTCTATGTTGCGCTGAGTGCCTCGGTTGCAGCTGCGCTGATCGCGGTACCTCTGGCGTATTTGACCGTGCGCTTTCAGTTTCGAGGGGCCCTGCTCATTCAAACGCTTGGGGTGTTGCCCTTAATCATGCCTCCTTTTGTCGGTGCCGTTGCGTTGCAATTGATCTTTGGCCGCTCGGGCAGCGTGAACCTAATACTGAACGACTGGTTTGGCGTGACCCTTCCTCTTATGGAAGGCTTAAATGGCGTGATCTTTGTTGAAGCACTACATTACTTTCCTTTTATTCTGATGAACCTGACCGTCTCGCTACGCAACATCGACGGTGCCATGGAAGAAGCCGCCTTAAATCTAGGTGCCCGAGGCTGGCGTTTATTTATTCGAATCATTTTTCCCTTAGCCATGCCGGGCTTTGTCGCTGGCATGGCTTTAGTCTTTGTCAAAGTATTTGATGACCTTGGAACACCTTTAGTTTTAGGCGCGACAAACATGCTGGCCCCTCAGGCCTACCTGCGCATCACCCAAGTTGGCATGGATGACCCAATGGGTTATGTCATAAGCGTAATGATGATTGTGTTTTCAATCTTTGCAATGTGGTTATCGGTTCGCGTACTAAAAGGACGTGACTACTCGACCTTACAAAAAGGCGGCAACGCGCTTCAACAACGTCAATTAAGTAAAGGCGAAAGCATCTTGGCGTATGGCTGGATCGGGCTCATCATGTTGCTGGTGCTTTCCCCACACCTCGGCGTCTTACTACTTTCGTTTGCCAGCGTCTGGAGCTTTGCTCCACTACCCGATGGCTACACCTTGGCCCACTATGCGACGGTATTCGAACAATCGCCTGGCATGCTCAGCAACACGCTGTTGTATTGTGGTCTTGCCGCAGGGATTGATGTTCTTTTAGGCACGAGCATCGCGTATCTGATTTTGCGCACCAAACTGGTCGCTCGCCACTGGCTCGACTGGATCGCTTCTGCGGCACTCGCCATTCCGGGTCTTGTTCTGGCAATTGGCTATCTCAGAACGTTTCGCGGGGTCTTGGTACCAGGCACTGATGTCTTGTTCACTGCGACCTGGTTTTTAATCATGATTGCTTATGCAATCCGACGCTTACCGTATGCCCTGCGTTCGTGTATGGCTGCGCTGCAACAGGTTCATCACTCTCTTGAAGAGGCTGCCGCTTCGATGGGCGCTACACGTCTGCGCACCGTTCGGCGCGTCATGATCCCCTTAATGGCAGGCGGCATGCTCGCTGGGTTCGTCACCAGTTTCATCACTGCTGCCGTTGAGCTGTCTGCCACGATGATGCTCGTGACCAAAGAAAGTCAGGCCCCAATGAGCTATGGTATCTATCTATATATGCAAAGCACCTCAGGTCGCGGCCCTGGCGCAGCGCTAGGGGTGCTTGCGATTGTCGCTGTCGCGCTGGGCACTTACGCCTCGCACTGGCTGGTCTCACGCCATCAGCGATTGACCCAGATTCACCGACCTCAGGGCTAATTCATCATGAAAAAAGTCAGTGTCGAATGTCGCGATGTCAGCCTATCGTATGGCACGACTGATGTATTGAAAAATATTAACCTGACGATCACACCAGGCGAATTTTTTGCACTACTCGGGCCATCGGGCTCAGGAAAATCCACGTTACTTCGTTTGATTGCCGGGTTTAATTCATTGAAAACAGGTCAACTGTTGGTCGATGGCGTAGATATCAGTCAGGTACCTGCGTGGCAACGTGATATCGGGATGGTGTTTCAAAACTACGCGCTTTGGCCGCACATGACCGTGTGGGATAACGTCGCCTTTGGTTTAGTTGAGCGACGCGTTGCGCGCGCGGCGTTGAAGCAACGCGTTCAAGACGTTTTAGAACTCGTCGGATTAACGGATTATGCGCAGCGCTATCCTGGACAGCTGTCCGGCGGCCAACAGCAGCGTGTCGCCCTGGCTCGAACCGTTGTCATTGAGCCCAAGGTTCTCCTGCTTGACGAACCTCTCTCTAATCTAGATAAAAATCTGCGCACCCAAATGCGTCAAGAGCTACTCGCCTTGCAACGCAGATTAGGCATTACGACGATTTTTGTCACGCACGATCAAGAAGAGGCAATGACAACCGCCGATCGAATGGCGGTGCTGCATCACGGTGTTGTGCAACAAATTGGGACACCCGTCGACTTGTTTGATACGCCCATCAATCGCTTTGTGGCTGAGTTTGTGGGCAGCATGAATAAGCTCAATGCGACCGTGCAAGAGATCCTCGCCGATCATCTTGTTGTGAACTTCTTGGACGGCATGGCCTGCACGATTGCTAAAACGGCTGTCTCACCAAGTCTGCTCAATGCACTACGCGTGGGCGCTTCGGTGTTAGTCTGCGCGCGCCCCCATCAGGTTTCATTGCAACACAACACGCAAAGTAGTCAGGGCACCTCTCAGGTATCATCACTCGTATTGCAGGGCACCGTGGTCGCCAAAGAATTTATGGGACAACAAACCCGGTATTTTGTTCTGAGCAATTCGCAACAGGTGATGATTGATCAAACCCACCAGCTTGGCGAGACACCCTATGCAGTCAACGCACAAGTTATGATCAGTCTCCCCATTTCAAATATTAAGATTCTGGATACATAGCATGACCGAAATTTGGGTAGTCAGGCACGGCGAAACGCCCTGGAATGTCTTGCGCCGCGTGCAAGGCTGGGAAGATATTCCTTTAAATGAAAAAGGCATTGAACAAGCGCAGGCCTTGGGCAAGCACCTTGCACAACTAAAAACGCAGGGCGAAGGTGTTGATGCCATTTACACCAGCGACCTCAAACGCGCACATCACACTGCCAGTATTCTGGCCGACTCACTTGGTCTTGCGCTAAACATTGAAACCGGCGTGCGAGAACGTCACTTTGGCGTCTTGCAGGGTTTAGTCTATGGCGAGATGGATCAACACGCCCCTGAAGCGGCCAAAGTCTGGCGCAGCCGCGACCCGGATGCCGAACTGCCAGGCGGTGAATCACTGGGGTTTTTTCATCGGCGCGTCGTTAACGCCATTGATGACATTGCCGCGAAGCACCTGGGTCAACGTGTCATGGTGGTCAGTCACGGTGGTGCCATGGACATCATTTGGCGTCATGCGAGCCAAGTCAGCCTGCGCCTACCGCGCGAAGCACCGTTGCTCAATGCCAGCCTGAATCGCTTAAGCGTGTCGAAAGAAGGTTGGAAACTAATTAACTGGGGCGACGTACGACATCTAGAGCGCGGCTCTAGTGATGATATGACTCAAAACTAAAGGCTAAGCGCTGCGTCGAGGTTTGCGCGGCGCGTTCACCGCAAGCCTGTCGTACAACCAGTTTGGCAGCAAACGCATGAGCTTGCCTACCACCCCCATCTGCCAGGGGATCACCACGTAGGATTTTTTTTCCTGGATTGCCGCGACGGCCTTGCCAGCAAATACCTCAGCATCCATTAAAAATGGCATGTGATAGGGATTTTTTTCAGTCATCTCTGTACGAATGTAGCCAGGGGCAACCGTCACAACAGCAACATTGTGCGGCATGAGCTCTAAGCGCAAGCTTTCGCAGTAGGTGGTCACAGCTGACTTTGAAGCACTGTATGCCCCCGCCCCTGGCAAGCCTCTCACACCCGCGACGCTTGCAATGCCAACCAGCGTTCCACTTTGACGCTTAAGCATATGTGGCACAAACGGCTCAAAGGTCGAGACAGTAGCCATCACGTTCGTTTCAAATATCGCTTTGAAGACACCAAAATCGTCAGTCTGCTCGGTGAGTGTGCCCGCACTGATGCCAGCACAGGCGACCACCACATCAACGTGGGCGACCTGCTCAAGGAAGTGTTGTGCTGCCGCGTGCAATGCGTCTCTGTCCTGGACATCGACCACGTAAAGATAGTGATTGCCCGGCAAACTCGCCGCGAGTTCGTGCAAACGATCGCGACGACGCGCCAGCAAACCAAGCGTATGCCCCTGAAGCGCATACTGCCTGGCGAGTGCTGCACCTAAGCCACTGCTGGCACCCGTAATAAAAACCGCCACTTAGTTTGCCTTTGCACCTGAAGCGCGAACAATTTTTTCCCACTTCGCAAGTTCGGTTTCGTTATATTTGGCAAACTCGGCTGGGCTTGAACCCACGGGCTCCGCACCCATTCCTGCGTATTGCTCTTGAACCGACTGCAGCTTCAAGGCCGCACTCGCTGCCTGTGATAACTGATTAACGATCGCAGAGGGCGTACCTTTAGGTGCCCAGAACCCGTACCACGTTGCGACATCAAAACCAGGATATCCAGATTCTGCAATCGTCGGCAGATCAGGTAGCGCTTGTGCACGTTTAAGTGTGGTCACAGCAATGGCACGCAACTTACCCGCTTTGATGAAAGGCATGGACGACGGCATTGAATCAAACATTAATTGAACTTGTCCGCCCACCAAGTCCGCCAATGCCGGAGAGCTTCCTTTATAGGGAATGTGTTGCATCTCAATACCCGCTGCAACCTTGAAAGATTCACCCGCCAAATGCTGGGCCGAGGCGCTTCCAGATGAGGCAAAATTCAATTTGCCTGGATTCTTTTTACCGTATTCGACCAAGTCTTTAATTGAATGCACGGGCAAGCTATTTGGCACGACCAACACGAGTGGTACGCCCGCCAGCTGTGTAATTGGCGCAAAATCTTTAAGTGCATCAAAGCGCATATCGGGATACAGGTGCGGATTGATCACATGCAGCGAGGCATTCGCCAAAAACGTATAGCCATCAGGTTCGGCCCGTGCCACCAACTCAGCACCAATCATGCCGCTGGCGCCTGGCTTGTTATCGACCACAATCGATTGGCCGAGTGTTTTACTCATTTCTGCAGCCACCACCCGAGCCGTTAAATCAGTTGGGCCACCTGGTGGATACGGTACAACCATTCGAATCGCTTTGTTGGGATAGGCTGCGGCTTGGGCAGCCGCGTTGGGCGCACAGACAGCAGCAAAGGTAGAGACGACCAAGGTCGCAAACGCCATCCGCCATACAGAGCCGAGCGTATTGAAATTATTCATGTGATTTAGCCTGAGTAACAACGCCGGTTTTGAGTAATTGTTCAATCGTCTCAGCACTGACACCCGCCTGTGTCAATACTTCGATCGAGTTTTCGCCAACACGCGGGGCGCTGGTAACAGGACGATGCAAAGGATGCGATGGCAAACCGATATAAGGCAAGGTACCGACACCGGCTTGTTCGAGCTGTTGTGCCAAACTTAAATGCACTGCTTGAGGGTGTTCAAGCACTTCGGTGTAATTGCGAACCTGCGCATGTAAAACATCGTGCTTTTGAAATAACGCGACCCAGTGTGCAGTCGTATGCTGTTTAAGCAACTGCGCCATATCAGCGTGCAGGGTTGCTCTGTTTTCAAAGCGGATGGCGTTTTCAACATAACGAGGATCGGTGATCCATTCTTCATGGCCAAAGGCTTTGCTGACACGATGAAAATGCTCGGTGTTCACTGTCACAACAGAAATCGTGCCATCCGCAGTGGCAAACACAGCATTAGGTGCGCTCACCGCGCCAAAGGGCCGTTTTCCTGCAATCGCTTGCTCGATAAAGCAGGCGCCTTGCAAGGCCGCACAGGCCTCAAACAAGCTGACTTGTACGTGCGTACCCTGTTGATGTGCCAAACGCTGATACAACGCAGTAGCCGCGCCTTGTGACGCATACAAACCCGTCGTGACGTCAGCCGCTAATAAGCCGATCCGTCTGGGAACACCATGCTCGTCTTGATTGGAAAACATCAACCCGCTATCGGCCTGCATCACAGAATCAGTGGCAGGAGCATCCGCATAAGGTCCATCCTGACCATAACCACTCACCGACACATATACGAGATCTGGTTTGATTTTTGACAGGGCGGCATAACCTACGCCTAAACGATCTGCAACGCCTGGGCGAAAGTTTTGCACGATCACATCGGCTCGCAACGCTAACTGCAACAGTATTTTTTTACCCGCCTCTGTACGGGCGTCCAACGCCAGGGCTTGCTTGCCCGCATTGAACTGAATGGCATGCGCGCTCAAATCACCTTTGGCCGCACCAATAAAGCGTATCCAATCACCGGAAGGCGGTTCAACTTTTATAACGTGAGCGCCTTGCTGCCAAAGGATGTGCGCGCAGTAGGGCCCCGCAATCCCTTGGCTAATATCTAAAACTCGAATACCTGCATAGGGAAGCGGAGTGGTCGTCATATCTATTTCAGTGATTGATGTAGTTCTTGCAATGAATATACGGTAATCCCAAGCCCTTCTCGCAAGTACTGCATGCCTTCGACTGCGGCACGCGCCCCCGCAATCGTGGTGTAGTAAGTCACACGTGCGGCAAGCGCTTGGGTGCGAATCGCTCGCGAATCCGTAATGGCATTACGTCGCTCTTCGACTGAATTAATCACAAGCGACACTTCACCGTTTTTAAGCATGTCAACAATATGTGGGCGTCCTTCAGCCACTTTGTTGACCACCATAACGGGGATGCCCGCTTCTTTGATGGCTGCGGCGGTACCACGCGTTGCCACCACTTTGAAGCCTAAGCCATGCAAGCCACGCGCGACTTCAACGGCCTTCGGTTTGTCTTGATTTTTGACGCTAATAAACGCAGTGCCCGATTCGGGTAAGTTCACGCTCGCTGCCATTTGTGATTTAACAAAGGCTTCACCAAATGTGACACCCACACCCATAACCTCGCCAGTCGACTTCATTTCAGGGCCCAGAATCGTGTCTACGCCTGGAAACTTCACAAACGGAAACACGGCCTCTTTAACTGAGAAGTAATGTGGCACAACTTCTTTGGTAATACCCTGAGAAGCCAAGGTTTGCCCAGCCATTGCACGCGCAGCAATCTTGGCCAGTTGCAGGCCCGTTGCCTTAGACACGAACGGTACTGTGCGAGATGCGCGCGGGTTGACCTCTAACACGTAGACATCGCCTTTTTGTACCGCGAACTGAACGTTCATTAACCCAGAAACGTTTAAGGCGCGCGCCATCAACGCAGTTTGCCGTTTGATTTCGGTGGTCATCTCGGTGGATAGTGAAAATGGTGGCAAGCTGCAAGCCGAGTCACCCGAGTGCACGCCTGCCTGCTCGATGTGTTCCATCACGCCGCCGATAAACACCTGTTGCCCGTCACACAAACAATCCACATCAATCTCGATGGCATCATTTAAAAAGCGATCAAGCAATACGGGTGAATCGTTACTGACTTTGACTGCCTCACGCATGTAACGCTCGAGGTCACCTTGTTCGTGCACGATCTCCATGGCCCGACCACCGAGCACATAGCTCGGACGCACGACCAGGGGATAACCAATTTCTTGCGCATGGGCCAAGGCCTCGCTTTCGGTGCGTGCGGTGCGGTTAGGCGGTTGACGCAAGTTCAGCTTGGTTAACAGTTTTTGAAACCGCTCACGATCTTCAGCAACATCAATGGACTCTGGACTGGTGCCAATGATTGGCACACCATTCGCCTCAAGTGCACGAGCAAGTTTCAATGGCGTTTGACCGCCATACTGAACGATCATGCCCACGGGCTTTTCGATGTGCACGATCTCGAGTACGTCTTCAAGTGTGACCGGTTCAAAATACAAACGGTCAGAAGTATCGTAATCCGTCGACACAGTTTCGGGGTTGCAATTGATCATGATGGTTTCGAAACCATCTTCGCGCAACGCTAGCGCGGCATGTACGCAGCAATAATCGAACTCGATGCCTTGACCGATTCGGTTGGGTCCACCACCCAGCACAATAATCTTTTTACGATCTGTGGGTTTCGCTTCGCATTCTTGTTCGTAGGTCGAATATAAATACGCCGTATTCGTTGCAAACTCTGCGGCGCAAGTATCAACCCGTTTAAAGACCGGACGCACATTCAACTGATGACGCAGCTTGCGCACTTCTGCCTCGACGGTATCTAACAAAAAAGCCAGGCGGCGATCTGAGAAGCCTCGGCGTTTTAATTGCCACAGGGTGTCGTAATCCAAGTCGGCAATCGTACGCTGCTCAAGGGCTAATTCAATATCGACGATTTCTTTAATCTGCGCCAAAAACCACGGATCAATTTTGGTCAGCTGATGCACTTCATCCATCGAGAAGCCTTGCGCAAAGGCATCACCTACGTACCAAATACGCTCAGGGCCTGGCTCACCCAGTTCAATTTGAATTTTTTCACGATCAGTCGTTTTTTGGTTCAAGCCATCGACACCAACTTCTAGGCCGCGTAGCGCTTTTTGAAACGACTCTTGAAAGGTTCGGCCAATTGCCATCACTTCACCAACTGACTTCATTTGAGTGGTGAGGCGCGCATCAGCGGTTGGAAATTTTTCAAATGCAAAACGTGGCACCTTGGTGACCACGTAATCAATGGTCGGCTCAAACGAGGCCGGTGTCGCACCACCTGTGATTTCGTTTTTGAGTTCGTCTAAGGTGTAACCGACGGCTAGGCGCGCAGCGACCTTGGCAATCGGAAAGCCTGTGGCCTTTGACGCGAGCGCTGACGAACGCGAGACACGCGGATTCATCTCAATCACAATCATCCGACCATTGAGGGGATTCACCGCAAACTGTACGTTTGAACCACCGGTATCGACACCAATTTCACGCAACACCGCGATCGAGGCGTTGCGCATGATTTGATATTCTTTATCGGTCAGCGTTTGCGCGGGAGCCACAGTAATTGAGTCGCCCGTATGCACACCCATTGGATCCAGATTTTCGATCGAGCAAACAATGATGCAGTTATCGGCGCTATCACGCACGACTTCCATTTCAAATTCTTTCCAGCCAAGCAAGGACTCTTCAATCAAGAGCTCACTTGTAGGCGAAGCCTCGAGACCACGACGACAAATAGTTTCAAACTCTTCTGCGTTGTATGCGATACCGCCGCCACTGCCACCGAGCGTAAAGCTTGGACGAATCACCGCAGGAAAACCGGAGGTGCCGATTTCGGCACCTATGCGGCGTTGAACTTCCCAGGCCTCTTCGAGCGAATGCGCAACACCCGATTTGGCAGACTCCAGACCAATCGCAGTCATTGCAACTTTAAATTTTTGGCGATCCTCTGCTTTTTCAATTGCATGCGCATTCGCGCCAATCAACTCAACATTGTATTTTTTTAATACGCCGTGCTTATCAAGATCAAGCGCACAATTTAAGGCAGTTTGCCCCCCCATCGTGGGCAACACCGCATCGGGACGTTCTTTTTCAATAATTTTTTCAACCACTTGCCAAGTAATAGGCTCGATGTAAGTGACATCCGCTGTTTCTGGGTCAGTCATGATGGTGGCCGGATTGCTATTGACCAGCACCGTACGGTAGCCCTCAGCTTTAAGGGCCTTGCAGGCCTGTGCGCCTGAGTAATCGAACTCGCAGGCTTGCCCAATCACAATGGGGCCTGCGCCGATAATCAAAATGGTTTTTAGGTCGGTACGCTTGGGCATGTTGACTCTTTATTTGTTGCTGGCCATCAGGCTCATGAATTGATCGAACAAGACAACAATGTCATGTGGCCCTGGGCTTGCTTCGGGGTGCCCTTGAAAACAAAAGGCAGGCCGATCGGTGAGTTCAAACCCCTGCAAAGTCCCATCAAACAACGACACATGCGTTGCGCGCACATTTGCGGGCAAGGTTTTGGCATCGACTGCAAAGCCATGATTTTGCGCTGTGATAAACACGCGGCCTGAGGCCAAATGTTGTACAGGGTGATTTGAGCCGTGGTGACCGGTTTTCATCTTGACGGTTTTGGCACCAATGGCCAGGCCCATGATCTGATGTCCCAGGCAAATGCCGAAGGTGGGCAACTTGCGCTCGAGAAAAACCTTGGTGGCTGCGATTGCGTAATCACACGGATCAGGATCACCTGGACCGTTCGATAAAAACACACCATCGGGGTTAAGTTTTAGTACGTCAGCGGCCGTCGTTTGTGCAGGCACCACCGTGATGCGGCAACCACGCTCGGCAAGCAAGCGAAGAATGTTTGATTTCACGCCAAAGTCGTAGGCAACCACATGGGGTAGCTGGCTGTTGTTTTGCCCAAACCCTTCACCGAGTTGCCACGTAGATTCAGTCCATCCAGCGTTTTTAGTGGCCGACACCACCTTTGCCAGGTCTTGTCCGGCCATACCCGGAAATTTTGCAGCGAACTGCAAGGCCTTTTCAGCATCTTCGCCAACCAAAATACAGCCACCTTGCGCGCCACCTTCACGCAAAATGCGGGTCAATTTACGGGTGTCGATCTCAGCAATCGCGACAATGCCCTGCGATTTGAGATAGTCAGGTAAAGATTGCGTCGAGCGGAAATTTGACAGTTGCTCGGGGCAATTTCGCACAATCAGCCCTGCGGCATGAATTTTGCTTGACTCGACGTCTTCAAGGTTGACGCCTGTATTGCCAATATGGGGATAAGTCAGGGTGACAATCTGGCCACTGTAGCTCGGATCAGTCAAGATCTCTTGGTAGCCGGTCATGGCAGTGTTAAACACCACCTCGGCAACCGTATGCCCATCCGCCCCGATCGAGATGCCTTTAAAGACGGTTCCGTCGGCGAGCGCTAGAATCGCAATTGCACGCTTTGACTGGGGGGCATTTTGCTTAGCTCGTAATTCTTCGAATATATTCGGCAGCACAATAAACCCCAGCGTTAAAAATTAGTAAGCAAACCTTGGAAGTATAACTGATGGCCAGCCTTCTTGACTCCCTGCGGACCCACACCACCGTTGTCGCCGATACCGGTGATTTTGAGAGCATGCGGCGCTATCTGCCGACTGATGCAACGACAAACCCCTCTTTGATCCTAAAAGCGGTCCAACAAGACGCGTATCGCCCCATGCTTGAACGCTGTGTGAAAGCCAACCCAACGGCGGTCACGAGCGATCTGGTCGATCAACTCTTAGTATCTTTTGGAAAAGAAATACTTAGTATTGTGCCTGGACGCGTGTCGACCGAGGTGGATGCACGCCTATCCTTTGACACAAGCGCCACGATCGAGCGCGCCCGCAGCTTGATCAAACGCTATCAAACCGCTGGCTTTGAGCGCGACCGCATTCTGATCAAGATTGCCGCCACCTACGAAGGCATTCAGGCGGCCCGCATCCTTGAGGCCGAAGGCATCCACTGCAACCTGACCTTACTGTTTTCACTGGTGCAGGCCGTTGCGTGCGCCGAGGCCCGCGTCAAGTTAATTTCGCCCTTCGTTGGACGCATTTACGACTGGCATAAAAAACAACAAGGTAGCAACTGGGATGAAGCGGCCAACAGCGGTGCAAATGATCCTGGCGTCTTGTCGGTATCCAAAATCTACAGTTACTACAAAAACTTTGGGGTTGCCACTGAGATTATGGGCGCGAGCTTTAGAAACACAGGCCAGATTTTGGCGCTTGCTGGCTGCGACCTACTGACGATCAGCCCTGAGCTATTGGCCAATCTTAGCGACGCGCAAGGTGAAGTCAGCCCTTATCTAAACCTGGCATATGCAAAAGCGAACACTACCCAGCGTTTGCCGTCAGATGAGCAGGCGTTTCGCTTTTTATTAAACGAAGATGCGATGGCGAGCGAAAAGTTATCCGAAGGGATTCGCGCGTTTGTAACAGATGCCCGCAAATTAGATGCGCTGATTGACGCGCAGCGTTAAATTCATTGACAACTCACGCTGGCTTAAAGACGTACAGCCCTTACAGCTTTTCAGTTTCACCTGACTTAGGCTGCCAGCGCATCAGGCGTTTTTCGATTACGCCGACGATTGAGTCCAACACGAGCGCGCAGGCCGTCAAAACAAAAATCCCAGCAATGACAGTGTTCACGTCGAGGGTGCCCTCTGCTTGCAAAATCAGATAGCCCACGCCGGCAGCCGAACCTAAATATTCACCAACCACTGCGCCCACGAAGGCCAAGCCAACTGAAGTGTGCAGGCTTGAAAATACCCAGCTTGTTGCCGAAGGCAAATAGACCTGCCTGAGCAATTGTTTACGATCAGCACCTAGCATGCGCGCGTTATCCAGCAAGGTTGGGCTGACTTCACGTACACCTTGATAGACGTTAAAAAACACAATAAAAAATACGAGCGTGACCGCCAAGGCCACTTTGGACCAAATCCCCAAGCCAAACCACATTGCAAAAATTGGCGCCAGAATCACACGCGGCATTGAATTCAAGGCTTTGATGTAGGGATCAAGAATATTGCTTGCCATGGGTGAAAGTCCCAGCCATAGCCCCATCCCAAGCCCAGACGTCGTACCAATAAAAAATGCGAGTACGGTCTCGGTTAAGGTAATGCCCAAGTGCGAATAAATATCGCCATTCACCACGAACCAATCCCAAATTCGTCCCCACACGCCCAAGGGCTTACCAAAGAAGAAGGCGATTTTTGGATCGGCAGACGCAAGCTGCCAGCCCAAAATCACCAAGATCAAAATACTGACCTGCCACACACGCAAAGACAGCTTCGAGGTAGGCTTAAGAAAATTCAACATATCAAGCTCGCTTTTGTTGGGCGTAGCCCTTCAAGACTTCATCACGCAACACAGACCAGATCGCCCCATGCAGCTCAACAAAGCGCGGTTGCATCCGCACCTCTGCCACATCGCGTGGGCGCGGTAAGTCAATCACGAACTCGCCAATGGGATGCGTGCCCGGCCCCGCCGACAACACCACCACGCGATCGCTCATGGCAATCGCTTCATCCAGATCATGCGTAATAAACAATACCGCCTTGCGCTTGGCCATCCATAGCTCAAGCACTTCGTTTTCCATTAACTGACGAGTTTGAATATCAAGCGCAGAAAACGGTTCATCCATCAAGATGATGTCAGGGTCACGAATCAAGGTCTGAGCAAGCATGGTGCGCTTGCGCATGCCGCCCGACATTTGATGCGGATAGCGATCTTCAAAACCATTGAGTCCAACGCGCATCAACCACTGACGACCACGTTCGCAAGCCTGCGCGCGCTCAACGCCCGCAAACTCTAACCCTGCCACAACGTTATCAAGCGCAGAGCGCCAGGGCAATAACGCCTCACCCTGAAACATATAACCAGCGCGCTTGTTGATACCATTTAGCGGTTCGCCAAAAGACTCAACGACGCCACTGGATGGCGCAAGCAAGCCCGCTGCGATATTCAATAAGGTTGATTTTCCACAGCCAGTGGGGCCGACTACAGACACAAACTCACCAGGTGCCACTGAGAGCGTGGTGTCTGCCACTGCGGTATAGCGTTGGCCTGGATCATCTCGCGATACGAACGTACACGAGATATCTTGCAACAAAAGTGCGGGCGCTTGCTGCGGCTTCGCGGCCGCAGGTGTTTCAGTAGATGCCATCAGCCAAACTCGATTTAAGCTTTAACTTCAGGATATTTTTCATTGGCACGGCGCGTGAAATCATTGGTCCAGGTTTTAGCCAGATCCACTTTGGCATCTCGTATATCTGCGCTATAGGCCGCTAACGCCTTCAACGCGGTCGCTGGGCCGTCTTCAGGAATCATGCCATCGGGCGAGATCGCTTCAAGACACTTTTCAACGGCCTTTGCGTAAATCTCTGGCTTGCCTTGAAGATAGCTTGCAGGCACGGCCTTTACGACGCCTTGGGGGCCTGCCTTGACAATCCACTTATCGGCCCGCACGATCGCATTGGTCAACGCTTGCACAGTCTTGGGATTTGCATCGATGTAGGCTTGCGGCATGTACAGACTACCCGCTGGCATATTTCCACCAAAAATATCCTGCGTATCTTTTAACCGGCGCGTATCAACAATGGTCAAAATTTCGTTGGCTTCTTCAAGCGTGGTAATCACGGGATCAATATTCGAAAGCACATCAATATGGCCTTCGCGTATCGCTGAAATAGCACCCGCACCCGCGCCCACACCAATAAACGAAACGTCGGTGGGCTTCAACCCATGCTTGGCCAGATAGAAGCTCGCGATCATACTGGTCGAGGAACCAGGCGCCGTGACACCCACTTTTTTACCGCGCAAGTCTGCTGCGGTCTTAAAGTTTGGCAGCGTCTTTTTAGATACGCCCACGGTAATCATCGGGCAACGACCTTGCAGCACCACGCAGCGAAAAAACTGACCTTTGGATTGCAAGTTGATGGTGTGTTCGTAAGCGCCCGATACAACATCGGCGCTACCACCCACAACAGCCTGTAGTGATTTGGATCCGCCGGCGAAGTCAGAGATTTTGACATCGAGACCTTCGTCTTTGAAGTAACCCAGCTGTTCGGCGATCGTCAGGGCCTGATAGTACGTGCCGACCTTGCCACCCACCGCAATATGCACACTGGTTTTTTCAAGTTTTTGCGCAAGCACCAAAGACGGTGCCGCAGACAAGAGTGAGGTTGCACCTGCAAACTGAATCAACTGACGGCGTGAAATCGACATGAGCGTCTCTCGTAAAATTTTTGATAGGCTATTTAAGCATAGGGGGTGCCGATAGCGTCTGCGAGTTTACCCGCAAAGCTGGGCCCTTGAAGGTGATGCAGCTCCCTCGCAACGCCCAATTTAGGTGGGCTTGCGTTCCATCAAGGCCCAGGCAACCGTGCCGGCATCTACATATTCAATTTCACTGCCAGCCGGAACGCCGCGCGCCAGTCGGGTGACCTTGATCCCTTGCACACGCAAGGCCTCGGAGAGGTAATGCGCGGTGGTTTCGCCTTCAGCCGTAAAATTTGTAGCCAGAATAACTTCTTGCACCACGCCATTGGTCGCGCGCTCAAGGACACGATCAAAATCCAGCTCGTCAGGACCCGTGCCCTCAAGAGGGGCCAGGCGGCCCATCAGCACATAATACAAACCCTGATAACCATGTGTGGCCTCAATTGAGTTTTGATCCGCGGGGGTTTCAACAATACACAGCAGACTCGTGTCGCGCTCGGGATGTTCACAGGTTGCGCACACAGGCGTTTCGGTGAAACTATTACACAGCTCGCAATGCTGCAGACGCTGTACCGCATCGGTCAAGGCCTGACCTAGTTGCTGCGCCGCTTTCAGGTCATGTTGTAAAAGGTGGTACGCCATGCGACGCGCCGTTCGTGCCCCCACACCGGGCAAACGACGCAGTGCGTCGACCAAGGCCAACAAGGGTTGTGGTTCAGAGGGCGAAGTGCTCATTAAAACGGTAATTTCATTCCGGGCGGCAAAGGCATACCCGCAGTGACGCCGGCCATTTTTTCTTGAGAGGTCGCTTCAGCTTTACGCAGCGCATCGTTAAAGGCGGCTGCGACTAAATCTTCGAGCATGTCTTTATCTTCAGCCAGCAGACTTGGATCAATCACCACCCGCTTCACATCATGACGACACGTCATGGTCACCTTAACCAAGTTACCACCCGCAGCACCTTCGACCAAAATATCGGCCAGTGCGTCTTGGGCTTTTTTCATATTTTCTTGCATCTGTTGCGCCTGGCGCATCAGACCTGCAATTTGTCCTTTCATCATGATTTAAATTTCCTGAAATAATTCATACAAAAGTAGTACCAACTAAACAATGAAGCGAAACACCGAGCGCCACAGACACTCAAACACAATCACAACGAGGCGTGACCCGGGCGAATCGAACCGGGCACCACTTGCGCACCAAAATCTTTAACCAGGGCTTGCACAAAGGGATCAACCTTGACAGACTTTTCAGCAGCCTGCTGGCGCGCCGCTTGCGCCGCCTGATCAACGGCATGGGCCGATTGCCCCTGACCAGCGCCTATTTCAAAATTGACCTGAACGACAAAACCAAAGTATTCGGTCAACACCGCACGCAAACGATCAGCATGTGCGCCCTCAGTCAAAGCCTTAGTCGCTACACGTAAGCGCATCGTGCGCCCAGAGACCTGGACACATTCGGATTGACGCGCAAGCTGAGCGGCCATACCAGACAGTGGTAATTTCGCCGAAAAACCAGCCCAAGGTTCAGGCAACACAATCGTATCAGACACCGGTTTGCTAGGCGCGTGCGCATACTGCGCATCATCCGCCTGATCAAAAACAGGCTCAGGGCTGTAGTCAAGGTCGTCAGGTGAAAAAAACTCGGGCTCAGGCTCTGCCTCTGGTTCAGAGAACGACGCATCGCGATCTGAAACGGTTGCTTCGGCTTTTGTCACGCTCTTGGGTGACGGCTGAGTCGCGACAGGCGAAGTCACTTGCTTGGGACTTGGTGCCACGGGCGCCACTCGGGTACTTTTCTGAGGCGCCGTCGACACGGCAGGGGCAGGCCCAGGCGCAGTCGCGGCTTGCACTGCTTGCGGGACGACCTGTTGTTGCGCACCACCCGCAGCGCCTGAGAGCGACAACATCCGCAAACACGCCATCACAAAGCCGGCGTACTCGTCTGGCGCAATTGCAAGTTCTGACCGACTGTGCACTGCGACGGTATAAAACAATTGGACTGCATCAGGCTGTAATGAACTGGCTAAGCGTTTGATATCAACAACCAAGGGATCAGCCTCGTCAATGGCCTGTGCAACGCGTTGAACAATCGCGATGCGAGACAACAAGATCGCGAGGTCAGCCAGCGCCGCACGATACGACAAGCCACGCGTGGCGAGTTCATCTGCAATCTCAAGCACTGCAGCAGCCTGCCCCGCCTGCAACGCATCAAGTAAGCGTACCAAATGCCGCTGATCGATCGTACCAAGCATGCCACGTACAGCTTCTTCAGTCAGATTGCCGGCACTGTAGGCAATGGCCTGATCTGTCAGTGATAAAGCATCGCGCATCGAACCCGACGCAGCCTGACCCAGTAAACGTAAAGCAGGGACTTCAAAGGCAATTTCTTCAGCCCCCAATACCTGCTCTAGATGACCCACAATCGCTTCGCCGGGCATCTGTTTGAGATTGAACTGAAGGCAACGAGATAAGACGGTGACGGGGATCTTTTGCGGATCAGTCGTCGCTAAAATGAATTTGACATGGGCCGGCGGCTCTTCAAGCGTTTTAAGCATCGCATTAAACGCATGGCCCGTCAGCATGTGCACCTCATCGATCATATAGACCTTGAAGCGACCGACGCTCGGTGAATAGACAGCCTGTTCGAGCAATTGCGTCATTTCTTCGACGCCACGGTTTGACGCAGCATCAAGCTCTAAATAATCAACAAACCGACCCTCGTCGATTTGCGTACATGCCTGGCAGACCCCGCAAGGCGTGGCCGTAATCCCGGTTTCGCAATTAAGTGCTTTGGCCAAAATACGTGACAGGGTTGTTTTGCCAACCCCGCGCGTGCCCGTAAATAACCAGGCGTGGTGTAAGCGCTGCGTCGTGAGCGCATGCGTCAACGCACGGACAACGTGATCTTGACCGACCAGGGTATCAAACGAACGGGGACGCCATTTGCGCGCAAGGACTAGATAAGTCATGAGATGAGCGGATCACCGACAAAATTCACTAACAAAAACTAGAGAGGCGAGCCTGACTTCGGCACTGTTTCTGCACGACTATGGCTGCTTCGTTCCCGACCTGACCAGATTTGCCGCCGAACCATGCGAAGGGGCCCGCCAAACAGCATTCTAGCAGGGCTTACCCATCGCTAGCGGCTCAAAATCAAACCATAGGTCATCTCTTGGAAAATAAAGTGCCGCACGCACGGCGCGTCCATCGAGCGCACCGACTTGCTCACAATAGCCTTGTAACTGTTTTGCATAGCGCGAAAGCATGCGCTGACCGAAACGAGCAGGCGTTTCGGCCTTTAACGGTCGACCCGTTTTGTAATCGACCACCAACCAACCGCGCTCATCTTGCACAACCAAATCCAACACCGACACCTTGCCACTCTCATCGAGCAATACCCATTCGCGATACGCGCCGAGCTGACTGAGCAGCCATTGACCTCTCGCGTGCGTCAACATCGCAACCAAGGTTTCGAGTACTTCTTGCACCGCAGCGGCCAACTCGGGCGCCGGCACGCCCGCTTGAACACATTGTCGTTCGATCCGTTTACGTTGCTCAAGCAACTTTGCCTCAGACCACTGCGCCACACCTGCTTGACCGATATGATCCAGCCAAGCATGGGTCAAGGTTCCTAAAACGCGCTCGTGGGTTTTAACACTTGGCCACACGTAGGCTGGATTAAAGCCCGGAGCTGCAGACGTAGCCTCTGGAGCGTTTACAACTTCTGCGCGGCGAAGCAACGGGCCCGCTTGATAAAACGGCATGGCCCTTGCGTCGTGATCGGGACGTTTTTCGATCATCGGTATCGATGTGTGATCCCAACTTGACCAAAGCCGCCTGAGCAAACTGCCCTGACGCGGTTCGGCCACCTCAAGTACCTTGGTGGACAGACTCAAATCCGCCACGAGATGCAACACCTCTTTGGCACGTGTAGCCGCCACGTACAACAACCGATCAATTTCATACTCACCTCGACGCTTTTCTCGCTCTGCGAGATATTTAGCAATTGGATCTTGCTCTTTACTTGCCCTGGCTTTAATGGGGCCGAGCATTAGGCGAGAACCCACCTGTTCAAAACGCAGTAAAGGCGCATCATCAGACGCTGGGCCGCGCTGCAGGCCGTAAAGAATGACGGTCTCGAATTGCAACCCCTTGCATTTATGCATGGTCATCACTTCAACGGCGCGAACGTGCGGATCAGGAGACGCGTACAGTTTAGTTAAGCGCTCTTGAAGAATGTCGATCTCAAGTGCTCCATATGGGGCGAGGCTTTCAATCAGCAAAAATAGGCTCTCAGCATCTTGCAAGTCTGCCTCAGAGTCTGCCAAAGCGGGGCCAGCCAACGCTCTCCATACCGCTTCGAGACGGGCAGCAAAAGGCTGCACATCATCTTCGATCATGGCTTCAAGCAAGATCCGTGCCGTTGCACGCAAACGCTCAAATTCCGCAGGACGCAAGACCTGCTGCGCTAAACACAAGCCGCTAGAAGGATCAGAGTCGAGCGCTGAACGCAAAATATCTGGCGCTGTCTGACGGCGGTTCGCAAACAAACAGTGCAAACTTTCAAGCGTCAATCCACAGTAGGGAGAACGCAAGACTGATATCCAGGCTAGTCGGTCCGCAGGGTGAGTCAATGCGCGTGCGATTTGTACCAAATCGACAACGTACGGACGTTGATGCAGCGGCACCAATTCAACAGCCCGACAGGGAATCCCCGCGCGTTGCAGTAATTGGGTCACGTCCAACAAATGCGAACGCGCACGCACCAAAATTGCAACTGGGTGTTTGTGATCAGGTCGATTAAAGTCTTCTAGCGCCTGACGCGCGAGCTCAACAACTCTTTGTTGCGACGCTTGTCGATCCTCAGGCAAAAAAGAATGGTGCTGCACAGCTTGCGCAATTGTTTCATCCTTAAATGCCACTGACTGCGCATACGAAATCGCACCGATCTCTGGGTCATCTGCTTCAGGAAACATGGGTTTAAAGGTTGCATTCACCCACTGAACAATTTTGCCTTGAGAACGAAAGTTATCCGTGAGCTGCAGACAGGTCAAAGGCAGGCCCTCCAGGCCGTGGTCACGCACTTTGATAAATAAACTCACATCTGCTTTTCGAAACCGATAAATCGACTGCATCGGGTCTCCGACCAAAAACACACTGCGTCCATCGTCTGGTTGCCAGCCCGAGGTTAATTTTTTAATCAATGAGATCTGAGAGAGGCTTGTGTCCTGAAATTCGTCGATGAGTAAATGCTGAATACTCGCATCAAGCTTTAGCAAAAGTTCGCTGGGATCATCGGCGTAGCCAAGCGCCATGTCGGCTCGACGCGCGATCTCGATAAAGTCCACCTCACCTGCTTGTATAAACCGCAACGTCAATTGACCTGCGGCCAGCTTTAAACACGCAATCTGCGCCTCAATAATCTCACGTTGCTCTGGCGTAAACTGATATTGAGGAATATTCGTCACTTGCGCCAGGCGACGCAGCCACTCAGGTGGCTCACCCCGGTCGTGTTCGGATGGTCGATGAGCCTCGAGCCAGCCCAAGAGCTCTGCCTTGGCTTGCTTAAACTCTGCACCCGCCGGGAACCCTTGAGTAACAGTAATCGTCTTTCTGAGCTGCCCTTTGTCCGTCAATAACAAAGCGGCTAAACCCTGCCAGCGCTGTAAGTCATCAACCGTCGCCTCGAACGACTCGCCATCCCAATCGAGCAAAGCACCAATCGGGCTTTCTGAGTCTGCCTCAAGCAAATTATTTGCTGCAATTGAACCGAGCGACCCCAATTCATGCGCCCAGTTTTCAGGCATGGCTTCGAGTAACTGGCGAAGATCTTGTTCTATGGCTTCGCACAAGTTTTGCTCAAGCGCTTTATGATCGTCGCTTCGCTCCATATGAGGCAACCACTGATCGCGTTGACTCAACATATCCGCGAGCGCATCACGCGCAGCGGCTACATCCAAATCCATATGATCGAGCAATCGCTTGACTTCAGCTTGCGCACCCGCCATCTCAAGGGTTGCGCTAGCCGCAGCCAGATAATGCGGCCGAGCATCCTCAGCGATTTTAGGCACCCCACCCATCGATGACATCCAGGGCATCGCGCGCACCAGCGAAGCACAAAAAGAGTCAATGGTGCGAATGGTCAAACGCGCGGGATATTGCAAAATATTCCATTCATATTCTTGATCACGCGCGAGTGCCCGACGTGCCATCTCCCAACTACGGCGCTCATGTTCAAGCAGTGGCGGGGTATCGCTTAGTCCCTTGGCAAGCTTCTCAAGTACGCGCTCATGCATCTCGGCGGCAGCCTTGCGAGTAAACGTAATAGCGACGATTTCCTCAGGTCGCTT